>CAMYKF010000675.1 GCA_947258905.1 uncultured Pirellulaceae bacterium
CAATTGACTACGTGCAAGCGCGGTCAACTCGTTTATGGAAAATTCGCCCAAAGTCGATCTTTCGATTGTCGCCCGCAATCTCGAACTCCCCGAACATCAGGTTCGCATTGCCGTCGAGTTGCTGGATGACGGCAACACGATTCCGTTTATCGCGCGTTATCGAAAAGACGAAACGGGCGGGCTCGCGGAACGTCCTTTGCGCAACATCCATCAGGAAGTTGCCCGTCTGAATGCGCTGGCCGAGCGCAAGGCGACGATCCTCAAGTCGCTGGAAAACCAGGACAAACTGACCGGAGACTTGCGGTCCCGTATCGAACAGGCAACCCAGTCACGCGCGCTGGAAGACCTGTATTTGCCCTACAAGCCCCGGAAGCAGACAGCTGCTGCCCTGGCTCGGCAACAAGGACTGGATCCGCTGGCCCGGGACATCCTCGAAGGCCGTGAGCCAGATGTCGACCTGGCGTCAAGAGCCACCGACTTTGTACGAGTCGACAAGGGACTGAACTCGGTCGATGAAGTCATCGAAGGCGTCAGGCACATACTTGCAGAAAAATTTGCCGAGCATGTTCAGCTAAGAAAACAAATCCGCAAGATCTATCGCGAGTCCGCCAAGCTGGCAACGAAAGTCGCTGATCAGCAGCTGGAAGCGGACGGCAAACAACCGCCTGAGGCGAAACAGCAGCAAGCGAGAGCTGCCGGCCAGCCGGATGTGGCGACAGAAACAGCCAATCCGGAATCCGCCGACCCGCCAACACCGAACAGCCAATCCGGAATCCGCCGACCCGCCAACACCGAAGGTTCCGGCATCTGCCGAAACGCAGAACGCGGCCCCCGCCGAAACTCCGCAGCCGGATGTGGCAACAGAAACAGCCAATCCGGAATCCGCCGACCCGCCAACACCGAAAGATCCGGCATCTGCCGAAACGCAGAACGCGGCCCCCGCCGAGACTCCGCAGCCGGATGTGGCAACGGAAACAGCCAATCCGGAATCCGCCGACCCGCCGACTCCGAAAGATCCGGCATCTGCCGAAATGCAGAACGCGGCCCCCGCCGAAACTCCGCAGCCGGATACATCCAGCGAACCACTTGCCGCTGCCTCGCAGCCAGCGACCGAGACCACGCAACCCACCGAGACCACGCAACCCATTAGCGCAGCCGGAAAAGACGACACAACGATCGCGGGTCAGGCCGAGCAGACGGCCACTGCCACGGCAATCGAATCGCCATCAACCACCGAGCCAGTGGCAGCACCATCCCGCCGCAAAAAGAAAAAAAAGAAGAAAGCCAAACCCGATCCCTTCGCGGAATTCCGCGACTTCTCGGAAACTGTGCAGAAATTGCCACCGCACCGCATCCTTGCCATTAATCGCGGGGAACGTGCGGGACGGATCGAGGTCAGGTTTCAGGCCGACGCAGATCGAATTCGCGAAGCATCGCGGAAGGCACTGATTCCCGAAAATCACCCCTTCACCGAGTTCCTGAACACCGCAGTCGAACAATCGCTGAACGAGTTGATTCTGCCGAGCATCGAACGGGAAATCCGTCGCGATCTGACGGAACGTTCGGAAACACACGCCGTCAATGTGTTTGCCCGCAACCTGCGGCACCTGTTTCTGCAACCACCCGTCTCGGGCCATCGCATTCTGGGAGTCGATCCGGGATATCGTTCGGGCTGCAAGGCCGCCGCCATTGACGAAACCGGGCAGCCGCTCGGCCACGGTGTGTTTTCCATCGTGGGCAACGAAGAACGCATCAATCACAACAAACAACGCCTGGTCGATCTGGTCAACAAATTCGAGCCCGAATTGATTGCCATTGGAAACGGCAATGGTTGCCGCGCCGTCGAGCAATTTGTTTCGCAGGTCATCAACAACGAACTGGCCAATCGCAATCTGCAGTACACAATCGTGAATCAGGCCGGCACCAGTGCCTACTCGACCGGCGAAACCGCGCGCGAGGAATTACCCGATCACGATCCGGTCATTCGCAGTGCTATCTCCATCGCCCGACGGTTGCAGGATCCGCTCTCGGAACTCGTTAAAGTCAACCCGGCCAATATCGGCGTGGGCATGTACCAGCATGACATCAAGGCCCAGCACCTGGCGGACGCGCTGGATGCCGAAGTCGCATCCTGCGTCAACCTGGTCGGTGTGAATGCCAACACCGCTGGAGTTTCACTGCTCAAATACGTTTCCGGTCTGGGCCAGACGGCAGCCGCCAATCTGGTCGAATCTCGCAAAGCCAACGGGCCGTTCAGTTCGCGCGAAGATTTGAAAAAGGTTTCCGGATTTGGCGATGTAACGTTCGTGCAAGCTGCCGGATTTCTGCGAATCGGTGACAGCGCCAACCAACTGGATCGGACGGCAATACACCCCGAAAGTTACGAGATTGCTGAGAAGATTCTTGCCTCGCTGCAATGCAAGATCGAGGAACTGGAACTTCCCAAACAGGATTATTTGCGTCGTACCCAGGCGGCGCCCCCTGCGACCAGCGACGCCGGTCAGTCGACGGCGACGCCGGAAGGGCCGGCAACCACGCAGGAAGTAGCGACCCCAACGGATCCGGCCAGCGAGACGAGCCTCGAAAAAACGGAGGCCTCGCCAGCGGAATCCGCACCCAAACCACCTGCCACCGAACCGTCACCGGGCGAGTTTGCCGCGAAAAAGAAACGCCGCAACGAATTGGTGCACAAAATCAAGGCGCTGGATGCGGCCAAACTGGCTCGCGAAATGAATGTCGGTGAAATGAAAATTCGCGACATCCTGCGATCCATCCGCAACCCGCTGCAGGATCCGCGTGACGAATCTCCCGCGCCCGTATTTCGCAAGGGAATTCTCAAACTCGAAGACCTCAAGCCGGGCATGCAATTGCGCGGGCAAATCGTCAATGTGGTTGACTTTGGCGTGTTCCTCAACGTAGGCATCGGTGAAAGCTGCCTGGTTCACATCAGCCGCCTGTCCAATCGCTACGTGCGTGATCCTCACTGGTTTTTTGCCGTGGGTGACGTGTTGAATGTGTGGGTGCAGGAAGTCGACAAGGAAAAACGGCGGGTGACGCTGACCGCGATTCGACCCGAATCAGCGAGGCGGGAACGACGCAGACCTCCGCGAGGCGAAGCGCGGGGGGCGGGCAAGGCTGCGGGTCGCGGACGTGGCCGCGGCGGCGGTCGTAGCGGCAAGCCGCAGGGCAAGGGGAAACCGCATCACAAACGGACTCGCAAGCCAAAACCGGTCACGCCGATCACTCAGGAAATGGTCGAAGGCAAGAAACCCATGCGATCCTTCTCTGACTTGTTGCAGTTTCACAAAAAGAAGACTGACGACGAAAAGGACAAGGACAAGGAATCCTGATTCGTCACGCAGCCAATGTCGTGAGACTTTTGATCGCCACCTCGCCTAACGCCGCCGGCCACCGGTTTTCCCCGCCGGCCCTTTTCCCTGTCGTCGCTGGTCCCGCTCCCCGCGTCTAAATTCGCCGGTTGCCACAGGATCTTCCGGTCCCACCACGACCGTCCAGAACAGGTAGATGGCAATCACCATTGGCAGCAGCGTAAACAAAACGCTCAAAAACAGCCCGACTGTGCGGTTGTGCACATCGACACCGGTAATTTCACTCCAGCGAAACAGGACGGTCCACAAATTAGCGCCTGCCCAGACGGTTAGCGCCGCGGCCAGAGCCATCCGCGGCCATGGATTCTGAAAATTTCGGCTGGTTTGATTCATGATAGCGTGGGCAGGGGAATGCGGTTCAACACTCAATCTTTATATCGCGGATGACGGGAAATGTCGATGCAAATCGTTCACCACCCGTGTCATCTCCGCTCGCCATTCACGTCAAACGAAGCCGGTATATAATGTGAGCGACGGCGGATAGGTCATCCACGTCCTGAATCCTGTTTCAATCGTCCTTGAGGCGTATACAACACATAAATATATCGGAGTCCTAATGAGTACTGCTTCACCCCAAACGGGCGGCAAGTCCGAGCCGTCAACGGATCCGTTGCGGCTGGTCGATGTCGACTACGTTGAATTCTATGTTGGCAATGCCAAACAAGCGGCCTACTTTTATGCCCAGTGTTTCGGATTCGAGATCGAGCAGGTTAACGATCTGACCACCGGCAATCGCGAGACTGCCTCCTACCTGTTGACGCAGGGCAACATCCGTTTCGTGCTGACCACCGGGCTGACACCGGACAGTCCCATCCAGAAGGAAGTGCGATTGTACGGAGACGGCATCAAGGACATCGCGTTCACGGTTGACGACGCGGTGGCCGCTTACGAACAGGCACTGAAAAACGGCGCCGAGAGCGCTTACGAACCATCCGAATCCAGCGACGACAATGGCACGGTCGTGCGGTCGGGTATCAAAACCATGGGTCGGGTAGTGCATTCGTTTGTGTCCCGCACCGACCAGTACCATCTTGACCACTACAAGAAAAACGGCGGGGCGTTCATGCCCAGCTTTGACTCCATGCAGCATCTGGCCATCAACGAGTACAACCGCAACAACCCGGTCGGCCTGTTCTACGTCGATCACTGCGTCGGCAACGTAGAGCTTGGCAAGATGGATCACTGGGTCAAATGGTACGAAGACATCCTCGGGTTCAAGCTGTTCAAGCACTTTGATGACAAGGATATCTCGACCGAGTATTCGGCGTTGATGAGCAAGGTCATGGACTCGGGTCGGGAACTGATCAAGATCCCGATCAACGAACCGGCCGAAGGCAAACATAAAAGCCAGATTGAGGAATACCTGGACTGGCACAACCATACGCCCGGCATCCAGCACCTGGCCTTGCTGACCAAGGACGAGATTCACAGCGTCAGCCGTTTGCGGGAACGTGGTGTTGATTTCCTCGACATCCCCGAAACCTATTACGATATCGTGTGGGATCGCGTGGGTGACATTCGGGAGGACACCGACAAGGTCAAGGACCTGCGCGTGCTGGTCGACCGCGATGACAAGGGCTATCTGCTGCAAATCTTTACCAAGCCGTTGCAGGATCGTCCGACGCTGTTCTTTGAAATCATCTGCCGGCGTGGCAGCGAGTCATTCGGCAAGGGTAACTTCAAGGCCCTGTTTGAATCGCTGGAACTCGAACAGGCCCGCCGCGGCAATCTGTAAAGAGCCCGCAAGTTGCCATATAGGAAACGGGGTCGTGAGACCCCGTTTTTTTTGTTGTGTCTCCCGATTGTTGCTGACTAGCGAGGGGCAGGCATTTGAAAGAGCTTGATATTGGCAACCGGAATCTCGATCGTGTGATCACCAATGGAGATGGTCAGTCCGTCATTGTTGCGTTCTTTCAACGCAAATGCGGCCTCGGTTTCGTCTCCGCTGAGGACATATTCTTCTCCGATGCAAGTGCGGATCAGCCCGGTATCTTCAGCACGCTGTATCGGCGGTGAAAACCAGATCGACAGCATATTGTTCGTGGCAATCTCATTCACGTCCTTAATGCCATGAAAAGCGAGCATATCGGTCAGGTGTTCCGGGTTGTCCTCAAGTCTTTTGGCATTGGCCTCAAACTGACCCAGCACTTCAGCACCATCCAAACTGATTTTGGTTGTGCCATCCGCGAAATCGAGGGGCGGCGAATTGATGATGATGTCGTACAGCGGACTGACCAAAACCGCCTTGTCACCGGCAAACATCCCTGCCGCAACGTTGGGATACATGGCCACGCGATGGCCGCCCCAGAATCCTGCGACTGATTCTGCCGGAATCGTGACTTCTGGCGCAGCCGCGAGCACAAACGACTCGGTCGCGGCCTCGCATCGGAGCACTGAACCGTCGGAGAGCATCACCATCGTTCCCTCGACGAGCTCATGAACCTTTTCATCAAGGGCTCCGGGTCCGTGATACCACTTCAAGCCTGGCAAACCCAGTTCTGCCGCATCTGCGGTATCTTCGGTACCGTCTCCCCTGACCACCAAAAGCTCCGCGACCCCCCGTCGCTCCGGGTCGGCTACCAGTTCGTCAAACACCAGATCGTCGATCGCGAAATCCCTATTCAACCTGTCTGTCTGCAGGTACTCGTTGGAACGCACCAGCAACCAGGCAATGGGCAAGCTGGAATCAAACCCCATAAAGCTGGTACGATCCTGCGTGGATTGAGTCACCGCGATGCGATGGCCTGAGGAATTGTACGCCTCCACGATGGTGTGCTCGGGGATCACGATTTCGGTAAACAGGCCGGCCTGCCGGACCGTCGCGCCGGAACCGGAATTGCCGGGAACGCAAAAATCAATCCGCATGATTCCCTGATAACTAATCTTCTTTCCGCCACGATCTGTATCGATGTAGAAGTTGCCCAGTGATCGTTGTCGGCTGATGCTTTTCTTGAAACGGAATCCGCATACAATGACATGCCCTTCCGGTTCCACGCAGCGAAATCGCGCTCCCGCATAGGCAAACATGGTGTCCACGTCCGTGTCGCGATCACCCCTCTTGGGCAACTCACCCAGCGCGTCCTTCTCAAATCCGATTTGCGCAAACCCCGGCCGGATCGTTCCGTCATCAAAAAAGTAGTCAGCGTCGGTGATCAGCCGGACCGGTGGATCCGTCTGCGCAACACCAACCTGACAAATCGCCATCAGCCAACCGGCGCAACATATCAGCAAACCGTTTTGAATCGTGCCCTTCATTTTGTTCCTCCGCATAAACCTGGTGAATCAGGATGACAACGCAAATATATCAGTCAGTTTGTTGCTGTGCGAAGAAAGTGCGGTGCCAGCGCGATGGGGAACGAGGTGCCGGCCGCCAGAATCAGTCGTTGTGCAGATCCTCGACGCCGTATTTTCCGCGAAACACGGCCGCGGGATACTTTGCCTGGTTCTTGATCATTTTGGCCTGTAGCGAGGCCGACAGATCAATCTGCAATTCGTTGGCCAGTCCCAGCAAATAGCAAAGGACATCCGACATTTCTTCGGCCACTTCCTGCAGCTTCTCCCCGTCGTTGACCACGTCGCGCGAAGCCTGCATGGAAATCCACTGAAAGTGTTCCATCAATTCGGCCGCCTCAATCGCCATTGCCATGCTGAGATTCTTGGGCGAGTGGAATTGTCGCCAGTCACGCTGGTCCACAAATTCAGCCACCAGTTGCTTGAGTTCGGCGACAGTAACGTCGTGATCTGTGGAATCGGGCGACTTGTTCATGGCGAAGATTCAATGAGTGGGGTCAGCAAACTTCGAGTGCTGCAATTGTCACCGGGAATCCCGTTCCAACAATAGCCCGACGCGCCAGTGAGGGATTAACCGGCAGAAGATCCCTCGCTGCGCTTCGGGCTATTGAGCCGCATCAACTGCAGGGCATTTCAAAACGGCAGGCGAGTCCCGGCGCGCCGGGACTCGTGTTGACCTGTCTTTTCCCGGTTTCGGAGAGACCGGGCTACCGTAAGAGACTGGTTTTGAAACGACTTCTAGACTTCCAGGAACAATCGGGCCGGTTCTTCCAGCACTTCCTTGATGGTCTTGAGAAACTGCACCGCTTCCCGGCCATCCACGATTCGATGGTCGTAGGTCAATGCCACATACATCATGGGCCGGATTACGACCTGGTCATCGACTGCCACCGGCCGTTTTTGAATCGCGTGCAGTCCCAGTATGCCGCTTTGCGGCGGGTTCACAATCGGCGTCGACAACAGCGAGCCATAGACACCGCCGTTGCTGATGGTAAACGTGCCGCCTTCGAGGTCTTCGGGCGTGAGTTTGTTGTCCTGAGCCAGTGCTGCAAAGTGGCCAATCGACCGTTCGATCGTGGCGAAACTCATCCGCTCGACGCTGCGCAACACCGGCACGACCAGGCCCTTGCCCCCGCCGATGGCGATGCCAATGTCACAGTAATTGCGATAGATCACATTATTGCCGTCGACTTCCGAGTTGATTGCGGGATAGCGTTTCAGGGCCTCCACCGCTGCCTTGGCAAAAAACGACATGAACCCCAGCTTCACACCGTGCTTCTCCAGAAACGGCTCCTTGTACTTGCTACGCAGCTGCATCACCGGCTGCATATCGATTTCGTTGAAGGTGGTCAGCAACGCCGCCGTCTGCTGGGCCTCGACCAGGCGATTGGCGATGGTGCGACGAATCATGCTCATCGGTTTGACATCTTCGGTGCGCTCCATCGAATCCAGCAGACTGTTGAATTCCTCGATGTCCGGTGCGATGGCAAGCGGTGCTGGAGCTGGTGGCGGAGGGGCGGCCGGTTGAACGGGTGCAGCTGCAGCGCCGCCTCCGTTTTGCGCACGCTCGACGTGCCGCAATACATCTTCCTTCATCAATCGCCCGCCCGGTCCGGTCGCCGGCACCTGGTCTGCCGTCAAATTGTTCTCGTGCAATAGCCGCTCGGCTGCCGGCATCACTGAAGTCGCAGTCCCGCCGCCAGCGGCAGCCACGTGAACCGGAGCCTCTGCAGCCGCCGCCGGTGCCGCGGCGGGCCGTTCGGCCGGCTCCATTTTCGCAATCACGTCGCCGACCGCTACAAAAGCGCCATCGGCATGGAGTAATTCGGTAATGATCCCCGATTCGGGCGAGGGCAGGGCCTGGGACGCCTTTTCCGATTCCAGTTCCACCAGGTCTTCGTCCTTGCCCACAAACTCGCCGACCTGTTTCAGCCACTGCGAGATCTGGACTTCCTGAATGGACTCACCGAATTCGGGTACTTTGACTTCGATCATGAGGGTTGTCGTTACAGCTGAGGAATAAATCGTGATGAATGGTATGGGGGCCCGGATAACCGGGGCACGTCGGGGTCCGTGTCTATCGGGGACCGTGTCTATTCTAGCGATTTGCGGCCCAAGTGAACCGGCCTGTGCGTGCCACGAAATTTATCGGCCAGCCCGTCACGCGGCCTGTGGCCCGCCAATATCGGTCCGGACAATCCGTTTGAAAGGGAACCTGCACGTAAACGGTGTCAGAAAATCCTGTTTGGTGCATAATAAACCTGCAGAACGACCCGGCCGGAATCACCCCGGGCCAGGCCCGCAATCCGCAGTTCGACCCATGCGACGTTTCATTCTGTGATCAAGACCCCTACAACCGGCTTCATCCCGCTCCTGATCGCTGGCTTCGCGCTGGTCTGTCCGGTTGACTCGGCCACAGCACAGGATCGCGTCAGCTACAACAGCCAGATTCGTCCGGTATTCTCCGACAAGTGCTACGCCTGTCACGGTCCCGACGAAGGCCA
Organism: uncultured Pirellulaceae bacterium; assembly: GCA_947258905.1. Lineage (GTDB taxonomy): Bacteria > Planctomycetota > Planctomycetia > Pirellulales > Pirellulaceae > CAJQPP01. The sequence goes on from CAMYKF010000675.1 coordinate 9,185, forward strand.
GCGGCAAGCCGACTTGCGACTGGACATTCGCGAGGATGCCATCGACTACGGTGCGATTGACCCCGACGACTGGCAGCAATCGTTGATCCTTGAACGTATTGTCACCGACGATCCCGATCTCGTCATGCCGCCACCCTCGGCGCACAAGGACCTGACTGACGAGGAGAAGTCTCTGATTCGGCAGTGGCTGGAACAGGGAGCCGACTATGAACCGCACTGGTCGTTTGCCCCCCTGTCACGCCCCGACCTTCCACCGGGTGACGCTGCCAATCCGATCGACCGCTTTATCGACCGGCGTTTGGCGGAAGCAAATCTACAGCCTGCGTTGCGTGCCGAGCCACACACGCTGCTGCGACGGGTTTTTCTGGACCTGACTGGCCTGCCACCAGACTGGCACGATGTGCAGGCCTTTGCTGCCGCTTCCGATCGGGCGGCATACGAACAACACGTTGACCGACTGCTTCAATCACCGGCCTACGGTCAGCGGATGGCCTCGTCCTGGCTGGATGTCGTCCGGTATGCCGACACGGTCGGCTACCACGGTGATCAAAACCAAAACGTATGGGCCTATCGCGACTGGGTCATCGAGGCCCTTAACGACAACAAGCCGTTTAATGAATTCACGATCGAGCAACTGGCTGGCGACCTGTTGCCCGATCCATCGACGGATCAGTTGGTTGCCACCTGCTTCAATCGGCTGAACATGATGACTCGCGAAGGTGGAGCACAACCCGGCGAGTACCTGACCAAGTACACTGCCGATCGCGTCCGCACCGTGGGCATGGCATGGCTGGGACTGACCCTGGGCTGCGCCGAGTGTCATGACCACAAGTTCGATCCGATCGCCACACGCGATTTCTATTCCATGGGAGCTTTCTTTGCGGACATCCGCCAATGGGGCGTCTATCACGATTACCGATACACGCCCAATCCGGACTTGCGCGGATTCAGCAACGACCATCCGTTTCCACCAGAAATCACCGTCGAGAGCGAGTTCCTCAGGCAAAGAATCAGTACTCTGCTCGATGAACAACGATCGCTGCTGGATGACTTGCAGCCCGCCGGGCAGCCACTAACGGAATGGGCGAAATCCATCGGCGAATTTCTGGAACAGCATCCCGATGGCTGGCAACAACCTGAAGTGGAACGCCTGGCGGAAGGTATTTCCCTGCTGGAGGATCGCAGCATCCTCGTCACGGGTGACGTGGCGACCACGATCGAACTGGGGGTGCAGGGCACGATCGCCTCGATGCAGATCGAACTGCTCCCGCACGAGCAGCATGGCGGCAGCATTCGACGCGGCGGCAATCAGCGCCCCTTCGATCTGCGTCCACAAGTGAAAATCAAACGTGCCGGGCAAGTGGATCCGCAAGACGTGCCCCTTCACACAGGCACTGGCATGCCGTTTTCGCCCCGTTTCAGCAACGGTTTCCAGCACATCGGCATCCTGCGCGGCTGGCGCACGGCTGCTCACGATCAAACGCATCGTGGCGTTTGGGTGTTTCGCCACCCGATTACGCTACAAGAGGGTGATACGCTCGTCGTCGATTGCCGGGATAACAAGTGTATCGGTCGCCTGCGGATTTCGCTGTCGCCACTGGCCGCTGTCCGACCTGACCAGCCTCTGGATCTCGACACCGACAAATTGCAGTCGTTGATTGAGGGCGTGGCCAATCATGAAACCCGGGAGCAACTTTCTGGAAACCTGGATCGCGCAACGGACGTGTTACCGTTTTTTGTTCGTTCCACTGGCCAGCCGCCTGAAATCTTCGGTCGATTACAGCAGATCGACAATGAAATTCTCCAATGTCGCGACGGCAATACGCCCGTGCTTGTGACACGCGTTCTTGAGGAACCTGTCGTGGCCCGCGTCTTGCCGCGTGGGGACTGGCAGAATGAGTCCGGCGAAGTGGTGCAACCGGCGGTGCCTCAATTCCTGCCCGGCGCGGCGAACCCCGACAACCGTCGCCTGACCCGACTGGACCTGGCCGAATGGCTGGTCTCCGACGACAATCCGCTGACCGCCCGTGTGGTCATGAATCGCCTGTGGCGCGAATTCTTCGGCGAGGGATTGAGCCCCATGACCGATGACGTCGGCGCTCAGGGGCAATCGCCATCGCATCCCGAGTTGCTGGACTGGCTGGCCGTGGAATTACGCGAAAGTGGCTGGGACCTGAAACACATGGTGCGATTGATCGTAACGAGTCAGGCGTATCAGCGCAGTTCGCGGTCAACCGGAGTCCAACGGCAAGATGATCCTGAAAACAAGTGGCTGGCGCGACAACGGCCCCGGCGATTGCCAGCCGAGATGGTCCGTGATAATGCGCTGGCCATTGCCGGACTGCTGGACAAGACCCACGGTGGCCCGCCGATCAAGCCCTATCAACCAGCTCGCTACTATCGGCACTTGCAGTTTCCCAATCGCACTTACCGGGCTTCGTCTGCCCGGGATCAGTATCGCCGTGGCGTTTACATGCATTGGCAGAGAACATTTCTGCATCCCATGCTGGCCAATTTTGATGCGCCCAATCGCGAGGATTGCGTTGCCATGCGTAACGAAGCCAACAACCCGCAACAGGCACTGACGCTGCTGAATGATCCGGCTTTTGTTGAAATGTCGCGTGTGATGGCGGGCAATTTGCTGGCTCAACATTCCGACGCGGACGGCTCGGAAAAATTGTCTTTCCTGTTCCGTGCAGCACTGGCCCGCGATCCATCCGACGACGAACGCCAGTCGCTGCTGAAACTGGCTGACTCGCTGACACAACACTACAACGATCATCCCGAGGACGCCCGCAAGCTGCAGGCGGTCGGCATGGCTCCGACGCCGGCAGAGACCATTGCCGTTGAGCAACTGGCTGCGTGGACCAACGTCTGCCGCGTGATTTTGAATTTACACGAAACCATTACGAGGTATTAACAACGTGGGGCGGGCTTCCAGCCTGCCATCTCTGACAATGGCAGGCTGGAAGCCTGCCCCACGGGAAACCGTTATGTCCGATCCTGTTAACAACCTGCGAATCCAGCGCCGCAGTTTCCTGCAAAACTCGGCGATCGGTCTCGGCGGAATTGCCCTGACCCAGCTGTTGCCCGAACGCTCGTTGGCCAGCACCGTCGATGATCCGAACCGCGGTATTATCCAGCCGTTGCATTACCCGGCCCGGGCCAAGCGCATTATCCATTTGTGCATGGCCGGGGGGCCCTCGCAAGTTGAATCGTTTGACCCCAAGCCGGTTTTGGATGAACACGATGGCCAGCCTTTTCCCGAGTCGCTGACCCGCGGTCAGCAACTGGCTCAGTTGCAAAACACCGTGTTGAAGGCCCGTGGTTCGTTTACGTCGTTTCAGAAACACGGTCATTCCGGTCAGGAAATCTCCGACCTGTTTCCCTTTACGGCGCGGATGGCCGATGACCTGTGCATCGTGCGATCGATGGAGACCGAGCAGATCAATCACGACCCGGCCCAGGCGTTTATGAACAGCGGCTCGATCCTCAAGGGTCGGCCCAGTATGGGATCGTGGCTGTTGTACGGTCTCGGTGCGGAAACCGAGAACCTGCCCGGTTTTGTTGTCCTCGTTTCGCAAACCAAAGGCGGCGGCATTCAGCCGGTGGCGGCCCGTCAATGGTCAGCCGGATTCCTGCCCGGAAGATTTCAGGGCGTGGAATTGCAAACGCAAGGGGATGCGGTGCATTACATTGGCAACCCGGACGGCGTTTGCCAGAGTACCCAGCGGCTGGTCGTCGATGAAATCAAGCGGCTCAACGGAATGCTGGACGAGCGTGTTCACGATCCCGAACTGACAACGCGAATCGCCCAATACGAATTGGCTTTTCGCATGCAGACGTCGGTTCCCGAGCTGTCCGATTTTTCCGCGGAATCCAGCGAGACACTGGAGATGTACGGAGTCGACAAGCCGGGAGACGGCAGCTTTGCATCCAACTGCCTGATGGCGAGACGACTGGCCGAGCGTGGCGTGCGCTTTATACAGCTGTACCATCGCGGCTGGGATCACCACGGTTCGATCGAACAGAATATGCCGATCGCGGCCCTGGAAACCGACCAGGCTTGCTGGGCGCTCGTAAAAGATCTGAAACAGCGCGGCATGCTGGACGACACCCTCGTGATTTGGGGCGGTGAATTCGGACGTACGCCGATGGGCCAGGGCAGTGGGCGCGACCATCACATCCTGGCGTTCAGCATCTGGATGGCGGGCGGGGGCATCCGTCCCGGAATTAGTTACGGTCAAACCGACGATTTCAGTTACCGCGTCGCCGAAGATGCCGTGACCATGCACGACCTGCACGCCACAATTCTGAAGTTATGCGGCATCGACCACGAACGCTTTTCCGTCAAGTTTCAGGGACTGGATGCCAAACTGACTGGCGTGGAAAAGGCCACCGCCATTGATGCCTTGATCGCCTGATGCGGAGTCGCGTGACCACGACAACAGACTCACGACGATGACGTCGCAGGGATGGCCTGGATAATGAAGCTCTCGACCTGCTCCGCCTGAGGATCGGTGGAATGCAACGGGTAACGAGCCACAGGCTGAATCACCAGCCCCCTGGTCAACCCGCGTGATTTCGCTTCGCTCACTTCTTCGACCCACCGCGGACCCTTGAGGGCCAACATACGTCGTGCGGCCAGCCAACGACCGTCCAGCCATGTTAGCAGCTTCCACATCGGACCAACGGCGCGGGCGACACAACAATCAAAGCTCATATCATCAAGCACGTTTTCGGCCCGGTCGTGGAACACGGATACCGGCAATTGCAGCTTGTCGACAAATTCGTTCAGCAACTTCGCCTTTTTGCCCACCGATTCACAGACGGATATTTGCAAGTCGGGTCGCACAATGGCCAGTACCAGACCGGGCACTCCACCGCCGGACCCGATATCCAGCACCTCCTGTCCCTGGTCAAGCAGACGAGACAGCTGCATTACATCGACCAGATCACGGGCCACAAATGTAGGAAAATCCAGATGCCGCGTCAGGTTGACCTGACGATTGGCCTCCCACAGCAACTCGCAAAACCGCGCCAGTTGGCTCACGGTTTTCTTTGGAAACTCGTACCCGTGTTGCCGCAGCGAATCCTGCAACGAACATCGCTGGTCGCTGCTGGTCATTAGCAAATCCACCAGGGAATCTGCCAGATCAGCGTTTGCAATGGCTCGGTCGCCTCTTCGGCGGGCGGGGTGACCGGCCGGCCGAGGAACAATCGGGTGACGTGAAAGAAGATCGGTGCAGCAAAACAAATCGATGCGATCTGGTCCAGGACGCCGCGATTGTGGACCAGTGTGCCCTGACGGGCGATGCCACGGTCCCGCTTGATCGCCCACATGGTCATGCTGCCGGAACTGGCCATCACGGAAATAATCAGTGCCATGGCCCCGGAGCCAATAACCTGGAACGGAGTCACGGGCAACAACAGCTGAATCAGCACGCCCACCACGGCCGAGGCAAAGGCCGCCGCGATCACACCTTCCCAGCTTTTGGTTTCGTGAACCTTTGGCGCAATCACCTGTTTCCCGAACGTCCGGTCCACCACAAAGTGCACCATGTCGCTGAATTGCACAATCACGACCAGATACAGCAGCAATCCGCCCTTGGCACCCTCCCAGGGAATCAGGCCGCCTGCTTCACTGTCCCAGGTTTGCCAGGGCTCCCAGGTCAGCAGTGCCGGTGCGTGACTGAGCGCATATACGCAAATCAGCAAACCGAACTGGATCTTGGCAATGCGTTCCAGAAAGCCCTCCTGGTCGTTGGCAAATGCAATACGGGCCGCCACAAACAGCGACCCGTAAACCGGAATCAAAATCGAGTACAGTTCGTACCACGCCATGCCCACCAGGACATATTGCGCGATGGGAAATACCAGGATGACCCAGAACAACGTGCGATGATCACCGGGGCGCGTCGGTGTCAGCGTGATGAATTCGCGCTGTGCCCAGAACGAAACGAACCAGAAGAAGATAACCGTGAACAGCACGTTGACCATCAACGCCAGTGCCAGTACGACGCACATCACAATCCACGACAACATGTTGCGGCTGAAGGCTCGTACGACATCCTTGTCGATTTCCGATTCGGATCGCTTGCGCAAAAACCGTCCCACGCCAAACAGCACCGCCAGCACTGTCACGTTGGACAGCAGCAAGATAATGGCCGGTTGATCAAGCAGCCTGAAATCGAACAAGGGTTTGCATCCGGGCGATGGGAAGGGAATTACAAATCACGCAGCTTTTCAATGGCCTGGCGTGCGCGATCAAGAAAATCGTTTTTGGATTCGCCCGTCTCCAGCCACATGGGCGGGCCAATCGTTATGCAGCTTACCAGCGGAACCGGCAAAAACTCTCCCTTGGGCATGATGCGATTCATGTTATTAAGGAAGACGGGAACCAGTTCCAGGTCCGGCCGTTTTTTGCTGAGGTAGTACAGCCCGCTCTTGAACGGCCGCATTTCATTGTCGGTATTGCGGCTGCCTTCGGGAAACACAATCAGCGAGTACTCGTTGCCTATCTCATTGATCATCATGTTGATCGGGCTGTTGTGAACCTTGATTTTTTCGCGATCAATCAACAGGGCGTTGAACACGCCGGACATATAGCGGCGAATCGGTCCCCGCACCCAGTAATCCTTGGCGGCCACCGGTCGGGTGATCGCTCGAATTTGACGCGGCAGCGATGCCCATAAAATCAATGCGTCCAAATGGCTGGTGTGATTGGCGAAATAAACCCGCTGGCAAGTATCCGGCTGACAATCCACCCAGCGCAGCGTGGCACCCGAAAACAACTTGGCAATCGCCACGAGCGCAGGAATGGTGATGGCTTTCATGGGTGGATCAAAACCGACGCAGGAACACCCGGTATTGTAACAGTTCCCGGTTTCAGCGGAATTCGGGAAATCGCTCGCGAGACGCTGATTCCCGAGTCGAATCCGCTATGGGTGAGAAGGTGTAACGGGGAATCCTGTTACAACGGCCGATGTCATGGGAGCGCGACACAGCCGGGAAATCTTGCGCCACCAGACTGTTTCGATCAATTCGGTATAACCGGCGGTCATCGTTTGCAGTGATCCATAGCCGATCACGTGCTGGCGTCCCGCCTTGCCAAACTGGTCGGACAAGGCACGGTCGCTCAGCAACCGGCTCCAGCTTTCCACATATGCGGATTGGTCGCCGGGCGGAACGAGAAAGCCCGTTGTACCGTGCAGCACCGCCTGATCAATCGAGCCGACCTGCGGAGCCACCACGGGCAGGCCTGTCGACATCGCTTCGAGGATGGACACCGGGCTTGCTTCGTTGTGGCTGGTCAGGGCAAACAAGTCCATTGCCGACAATGCACCACGCACATCCCGGGAATTGCCCGCAAAATGCAGCCGCCCGCAACATTCCATGGAACTCGCCAGCGACTCCAGCCGCTGACGTTCGGTACCATCCCCCACGATCAGGAAATGTGCGTCGGGAACCTGTTGCAGCGTGGATTGAGCGACTCGAAAAAACAGTTCGTGGTTCTTTTCCGGTCGTAATGCCGCCACGATGCCACATACCGGGCTGGACGCCGGAATGGCAAAGCGTTCCCGCCACGCCTGCGCCGCAGACCGGTCACGAACGAATTGATCCGTATCGATTCCATTGGGAATCAGGAACACCTTGCCGCCGGGCAATCCTTCGCGTTCCACGAGATGACGCCGGTGCGGTTCGGCCACAGCGATAAAGGCGTCGGTGATTGGTGTCAGCATCCGGTTCAGTCGCCCGATGCCATCGGGCCAGCCAGTGGAATGCAGGGCCGACAGCACGGCCGGTACGCCTGCCCGCCGGGCCGCGAGTCGCCCCCAGAACATTTTGTCGCCGGCACCTACCGTGACCAGTGCATCGATAGATGCGTTCTGAAACAGCCGCTTGAGCCGCCCGAGCACCCGCGCATCATACTTGCCTTTGATCAAGTTGCTGTACACGCTGAACTCGCCGGCGATCGATTCACCCAGCTCACCGGCGTGTTTTAGACAGGTAACGGATGGCAGGATGCGTTCCGGATCGAAGCGACGCATCATGTTGACCAACAACGTCTCTGCTCCACCCACCTCGAGGCTGGTAATCAGAAACATGACACGCAACGGGCGTGTGGTTGCGTATTCGGGTATTCGTGTCGATTCGGGGCTCGGCATGGCAATTCAATTCAGCGGTAACGCCTGCTTGTCCGCCCGGTTATCACCGGCCGACTGATCGATGAGTGACTGGGCCGCCCGGGTCTGCCAGACATTTCGTTTGCGTGGATCGAAGGTCAGCCAGTTTTTCAGCCGGGCCATCTCGGGATCACCGTGAAATCGCTGCAGATGAAAGGCGTCGCCGCCGACTTCGTTCCAGCCACCGTAAGCCGAACAGACGCCCGCAAAGCCGTGCTCTCTTGCCAGCCGAAAAACGGCGGCGTTCAGGTTTTCAATCTGCCCAAACGGAAAGGCAAAGTATCGAATGGGACGGTCGATTTGCTGTTCCATTTCACGTGTCGCAACCACGACTTCGTCAAACAGTTGTTCCGGATCCGTCAACGCACCGAGATCGGGATGATTTCGGGTGTGGCCACCGATCTCGACCCCGGCATCGGCCAACGCCCGCAGCGTGTCAAGCGAGTGCGGAGCCAGAGGCCGCCCCCGTTCGACGTCATGATCAAATGGCTGGCCCGCCGTTGCGTGGCCGGTAGTAACAAAATACGTCACCGGGATTTTTCGCTTGATCAACAGCGGCAAGGCAAAGGCCGAGTTGTCCGCATAACCGTCGTCAAACGTCAGACACAGCGTGGGAACCCGATTTTCGCCACTGCGTATTCTGGCCTGGGCTTCAGCCAGCGAAACGATTTCAAATCTGCTTTGTAACCAGTCAATCTGTCGCCGAAACGCCGCGCAGGAAATGGTCCAGGGATTGGGATCCACATCGGCAACGCGATGGTAAAACAGGATGCCCACGGGAACCGATCCGTTACGGCGAGCCTGTTGCGAGGACAGGTATCGCCACGGCGCAGTCACGCAGCGATAAGCATCAATCATCAAGGGCTTAAGCGTATTTAGCGGGGTCACGGTACGTCACAGAAAACGTGGAAACGGCGTACTCTCCATTTTAGGCAATCGCTGGCCGGGTCCCGACAGGCAAATTCCTGTTCGTGCCAGATTGAAACTGACGGCGATCACCATAACCCGTACAACCCGCCAAACCGATTCGCAAGGCGATTCGATTTCCAGACCGGCCACGTTACACACGCGAATCCCGGTCGTTCTTGCTGCACGATAGGAAAAGGACATTGCTTGTGTCCAATCGCCCGCTTACTTTCGCAGACCCAACGTCGCCATGTCTGATTGCCAAAGAGAGTTGTTCGGTATCCGCATCGATGCACTGGAGATGGATCAGGCCATATTCCGCCTGTTGGAGTGGGCCAGGGAACCAGCGGATCGCTGTCGCTATGTCGTCACACCCAACGTGGACCACACGGTTCTGCTGCGCGACAACGAATTGTTGCAGAGTGCCTACGACGAAGCTGATCTGGTTCTGGCCGATGGTCATCCCATCGTGTGGGCTTCGCGTCTGCTGGGCCAACCGGTTCCCGAACGGGTTCCCGGGTCGGATCTGGTCCCGCGTCTGTTTTCCGCTGTTGAACCGAACCGCGAATTAAGGGTATTCCTGCTGGGTGCGGCGCCCGGCGTCGCCCGGCGTGCGGCTCGCAACATGGCCGAAACATGGCCGCAAGTCAAAACTGTTGGCGTTTACAGTCCACCTCCCGGATTCGAAAACAGCGAGGACGAATGCGAGTTGATTCTGGGAAGAATTGCCCTGTGCCGTCCCGATGTCCTGATTGTGGGACTGGGCGCGCCCAAACAGGAATGCTGGGTGTACCGGCATCGCACACAAATTCGCGCATCGGTGGCGCTGTGCGTGGGTGCAACGATCGATTTCCTCGCCGGTGAAAAGTGCCGGGCGCCCTTATGGATGCAAAGGGCGGGTGTCGAATGGCTGCATCGGATGTGCAGCGAACCACGCCGAATGGTCAAGCGTTATGCCCGCGACGCATGGGTCTTTCCCCAGCTGGTTATGCAGCAATGGATGGACGACCACAGCCAGAATCCGTCACGCCAGTAGCATTCGCTATTTCTTGATCGTTTCCGGCAACGTCTCGCCGTCGGCTATGAAACGCATGGAAATCGAATTAACGCAGTGTCGCGTATTCTTTTCGGTGTACGCCTCGCCGAGGAAAACGTGACCGAGGTGCCCGCCGCAGTTCTCACAAAGAATTTCCGTGCGCATGCCGTCGGCATCCGGTTCGCGTCGCACGGCTCCTTCGATTTCATCATCAAAGCTGGGCCAGCCGCAATCACTTTCAAATTTCGCTTCCGACAAATAAAGCGGTGCGTTGCATTGGCGGCAAATATAGGTCCCGCGCTGTTTGTTATCCGTGTATTCGCCCGTGAACGCGCGTTCGGTGCCCTTGCGCAGAATCACACGCTGCTCCTCGGGAGTTAGCGGGTTGTACTGGACGCCGGACAGGTCGTTGCCGGACGATTCGGGAGTTGTCATGGTTTCATTTCCTTTTGCAAACAGTTGGGCGATTGCCTGGTTGCTTTCCGATTGCAGTCCCTCCATCTCGATGCCCAGCTCTCCCGCCACGCGTTTCATTTCGGCAGTTAGCGCATCAATGGCGGCTTGATCCAGCTGCTCGGGCGGCGAAAACTCCTTGCCGTCAACGAACGTCAGCAGTCGCGGCGAAATCTGCTGGTTCTGCATCTTGATGAACGCTTCAAAATACTCGTCGTTATTCAGCAGTGTTTCAATGCCACGCGCCGGTTTGAGAAACAGCGTGACTACGTCAGCGGCCTTGTCTCGATATTCGTCAGGCGAGCCGGTGGCGGAAGTCGGCCAGCCTGGTGCATAGTCCTCGCCGATCGTTAGTTGCAGTTTGGCCACGCGATCCAATACGACAGAGAATCGTTGCGGGTCCCGCATCATGGACGGATTGATGACTGCGCCAATCTGATTGGATCTTGCGCCAACGCCCTGCCGCACCGCTGCCGCCTGGTCGGCAACCGGTGGAAACATCTGAAAGTCGAGCATGACGCGCAGCTGGCCGGCATAAAAACACACGCCGGCTTCCTCAAGATTGCCCGCCTGAAATTGCTGGCCGCAATGTTCAAACAAGCGGGTCGCGTTGGCCGTTTCGATCACAAACGTTGCGTCATCTTCTGCCGTTTGCGAATTCGAGGCAGCTTCCTGAAAGGCCCCCGCAGGCAGCGTGACACTCCACGTCAGGACAGCGATCAGGGCAGGAAATCCTCGGCGAGCAGCATTCATGATTCGGGACCTGTGTGCGGGGTATTGGAATCAGGGCCGGACGCGGAGGCGACCCTTACTGGCCTCGAACTACTATTTCGCCGGAATCCGTTTCGATCAACCGCAGATTCGCGATGCTGCGGATGACGGGTCCATAGCACGCGAACCCGAAAAAATGCCGGAGACAGGAGTTGAACCTGCACGCCCTTGCGGGCACATGAACCTGAATCATGCGCGTCTGCCAATTCCGCCACTCCGGCTCGGTGAGTTGCCTGGCTGACAGCCAAAAAGCCAGCCACTTTTTATATGGCTGGGGAATCCGTTCGGCAAGTGGACTTTTTGGCCGCCCCATCTAGTAACGAGGGACGGCCGGATCGATCTCGCATGCCCACGCCTCGATTCCGCCTGCCATGCTCTGAACCTGCGCGAATCCCTGTTTTCGCAGCCAGCGGGCAGCCCGCAAACTGCGAATGCCGTGATGACAATAAACCACGATCCGCTGACCGGTATCGCCCAGTGAACCAGCCTGCTCGGGAATCTGTCCCAGTGGCATCAGTCGCGAGCCATCTAGATGACACCATCGGTGCTCGGCTGGTTCCCGGCAATCCAGCAAAACAAAATCGACCCGGGAATCCATCAGTTGCCGAACCTGCTGTACGCTGATCTCGATCGGCAACGACTCGTTCATCAGCGGCAGGGCCTCGACTGCTGGTATGGAAAACCACAAACTGATCATCGCAGCCTGCGACAACGCGGATGCATGCCGCACACCATGTGCAACATCCCGTGTAATTTAGAGTCTGGCGAGCAGATCGCCAGTCTGTCGATCTGTGTTTCTGTCATTTCCGTCACTGAGGCATTCGCGTCCATGAAACAAAGTCCGCGCGAATTTGCGATGGAGGTCGCCCTCCGGTTGCAGGAATCCGGTTACCAGGCCCTGTGGGCCGGCGGTTGCGTGCGCGATCAGTTGCTGGGCACCGAGCCCAGGGACTACGACGTGGCCACCAACGCCACACCTGAGCAAATTCGCGGAATCTTTGGCAAGAAACGGACGCTCGCGATCGGTGCCGCGTTCGGCGTGATTACCGTATTGGGCCCCAGATCCGCCGGCAACATCGAAGTTGCCACGTTCCGGCAGGACGCCGCTTACAGTGATGGCCGCCATCCCGACGCGGTCCGTTTCAGCACGGCCGAAATGGATGCGCAGCGTCGCGATTTCACCATCAACGGTTTGTTCTACGATCCGCTGGCCGAACGCGTCATCGATTACGTCGGCGGACAGCAGGATTTGCAACAACGCATCGTGCGGGCGATAGGCCGCGCCGAGGAACGGATCGCTGAAGACAAATTGCGTATGCTACGCGCCGTCCGATTCGCTGCCGCACTCGATTTCGAGCTGGAACAACACACGCTGCAGACTATTCGCGATCACGCACAGGAAATCCACGTGGTCAGCGCCGAAAGGATTGCCGGCGAACTGCAGGGGATGCTGCTGCATCCCTCGCGCCGTCGTGCCGTCGAGTTGTTACAGGACAGCGGATTGCTTGAGCAAGTGCTGCCCGCCACCCGCGACTGGGTTACCGATGACGAGCAACTGCAAACGATCCTCTCGCGATTGCAGAGGCTCCGGCAGCCCACGCTGGCCGTGGCCCTGACGACGCTGCTGGAACCGTCCCTCGACGATGAGTCGTCACTGGTCGACATCTGCCGCGAATTGCGTCTGCCCAACGAAGTGGCATCGACCGGCGTCTGGATGTTGCAGGCAGCGCCGGTCATAGAGGACGCCCGCCAGTTGCCCTGGTCCCGCGTTCAACCGGTGCTGGTTGATCCGCGAATCGATCAGGCTTTGCAATTCGTCGCCGCACGCGAGCCCGGTTCCAGCGAAGTCTCAGACGGACTGGCGTTTTGCCGTGCACAATTGCAGCGGGACGCCTCGGAACTGGATCCGCCCATGATCCTGACCGGGGACGAGTTGCGTGACCACGGGTTTTGCCCGGGGCCGGGATTTGCAACCGCCTTGCGGGAGATGCGTCGTGCCCAGCTGGACGGCGAAATTTCCAGCGTGGAAGAGGCTCTGCAGATTGCCAGGCAGGTACTGGACAATACGGATTGACGCCGTGTGCCTGGAGTTGATTTCCAGTCCGGCCGCCCTGCCTCCACTCGCATCCGCGGCCTGAATCGCCCACAATGATTCGGGCTTGTTCATCTGCCCGCTGCTTGTGGCCTTCTGGTTTTGGGAGCTGTTTCGTGTCCAACTTGTGCGTAATTGGTCTGCAATGGGGCGACGAGGCTAAAGGGAAACTCGTCGATCTGTTGACGGAGCGGTTTCAAATCGTGGTGCGATATCAGGGAGGCGCCAATGCCGGCCATACGGTGGTGGCGGGCAGCGAGACCTACAAGTTGCACCTGATTCCCAGCGGGATCTTGAATCCCCAAGCCACCAATGTTGTAGCGCCCGGCGTCGTTGTGCACCCCGCAACGTTACTGCGGGAAATCCATGGACTGGAGGAACGTGGTGTGGATGTGGCCGGACATCTTCGTTTGAGCGAACGCGCACACGTGGTGCTTCCCTGGCACGTCGAGGAAGACCGTATCGCCAACGAGACCGAACCTGGCGAAGAATCGATCGGCACGACGTTACGCGGCATCGGTCCGTGTTACCGTGACAAGGTCGGCCGGCGGTATGCCCTGCGGCTGGGTGATCTGCTGCGTGACGATTTTGAGGAACGCGTACACCAGATTTGCAAATTTAAAAAACGCTACCTGTCCGAATTCAGCGAATATCCTGTGGAACTGGATGCCGACCAGATCATTCGGGATTATGGAACGATGGGCCAGGAATTGTCGGCGATGATCGGTGATACCAACACGTTTTTGCTGGATGCGGCCGAGAGTGGCCAATCCATCCTGTTCGAAGGCGCCCAGGGAGCGTTGCTGGACGTCGATCACGGAACGTTTCCGTACGTCACCAGCAGCAACAGTTCCGGGGTCGGAGTGTGCAGTGGCTCGGGCTTGCCACCGCGGTTTATTCATCAGGTCATAGGCGTGGCCAAATGTTACAGCACACGAGTCGGCGGCGGACCTTTTCCCACCGAACAGGACAACGAAACCGGCGAACACATTCGCCAGCTGGGCAAGGAATTTGGCACGACCACCGGCCGGCCGCGCCGCTGTGGCTGGTTTGATGCCGTCGCCGTGCGCTACACGGCCCGGCTGAGCGGCGTCGACCGGCTGTCCATGATGATGCTGGATGTGTTAAGCGAACTCGACGAAATCAGGATTTGTGTGGCCTACGAAATCGATGGCCGGCAGATTGACGATTTTCCCAGCCATGTCGAGGACTTGCGCAAGGTCCGGCCGGTATACGAAACGCTGCCCGGCTGGCAAACCGACATAACCGGCGTCCGCAGTCTGGAGGACTTGCCCGCCAATGCCGTGGCTTATGTCCAGCGGATCAGCCAGCTGGTGGGCCGGCCAGTGGAAGTCATCTCGGTGGGACCGGATCGCACTCAGACGATTTTTTGCAACGAAATGCTTTCCGTGGTCTGACGACTGTTGTTTTGCTAGACTGGAGTTTTGCTAGACTGGAGCAGTCGTTTTGCATTTCCCGGCATCCCGGCCATTCAGGAATTTCGTGTCGAGTCCGTCAGCCACAGACACCGCCGAGTCCGCATTGGATTTGCGGGCCGATCAGTTGCCGGCCCATATTGCCATGATCATGGACGGCAATGGGCGTTGGGCGCAGCGCAATAATCTGCCCCGTATTGAAGGCCACCGGCGTGGCACCCGCACCGTGGGCGACATTGTCGAAGAGTGCCAGCGTCTGGGCATCCGTCAGGTTACTCTGTACTGTCTGTCCAGCGAAAACTGGAAGCGACCGCAACAGGAACTCGAATTTCTGATGCACCTGCTTGAGCAGTTCATGATCGAGTCCCGCGCGAAGCTGATCGAGAAGAAGATTCGCTTGCAGGTGATCGGACGACGCAACAAACTCCCCCCGGACGTGCAGGCCGAAATGGACAAGACGCTGGAAATGACGCGCCACTTTTCCGATTTCTGTCTCTGTCTGGCGATCAACTACGGTGCCCGCCAGGAAATGGTGGATGCCGTGCGGCGGATCGCCAACGGCGTTCGCGACGGGACGCTGGATCCGGCCGACATCAATGAGGACACCGTTTCCTCTAATTTGTATACCGCTGGCATGCCCGATCCCGATTTGTTGATCCGCACCGCCGGAGAAATGCGTGTCAGCAATTACCTGTTGTGGCAAATCAGTTATGCCGAATTGTGGGTCACCGATCGATGCTGGCCTGAATTTCGCGTCGAGGATTTGCATCAGGCACTTCGCGATTTTGCCAGCCGCGAACGCCGTTATGGAGGACTGGTGGACGAGGAAGGAACCGGAGCTCATTCGTGCTGAAAAAGCGATTGATTTCGGCAGCGATCGTTCTGCTTGTGATCGCCGTGCTGGTCTGGCTGGACATGTTACTGGGTTCGCCCGAGTCACTGGGACGACCGGGCGTCGTTTTGTTCGGGTGTTGTCTGGTGCTCGGCCTGATGGCTGCCAGCGAAGTCCTGTACTTCAACCCTGAAATCGCGCAACAGTTCAAACACTGGCCCGCCATGGTTGGCACGGCGCTGGTGATTGTGCTGGCCTTTGTGCCCGTCTGGTGGCAGCAGTACCCGGCGGACTGTGCCATCGGCCGTCTGGGCTGGATTCTCTACGGATTGGTGGCAGCCGTGGGCCTGGCCCTGATCAACCAGATCCTGACGTGGAAACCGGGTAATCCCGTATTCGACAACGTGGCCCGCACGATTCTGGTTCCGGCCTACGTAGGCGTATTGTTGGGTTTTTGGTCGCCGCTGCGGGCCTTTCACGACAACTATTGGGGCATCGTGGCCCTGTTATCATTGTTCTTCACGGTCAAGTTGTCGGATGTAATGGCGTTTACCGTTGGCAAAATGTTTGGCAAACACAAACTGGCGCCGAACCTCAGTCCGGGTAAAACGGTCGAAGGTGCTGCGGGCGGCTTGCTGGGCGGTTGCCTCGGAGCATTGATCGTGTTCTACCTATTTGCACCCTGGTTGACCGGCTCCGTCACCGCCGCACCGTGGTGGGCTGTGCTGGTTTTCGGAGCGGTTCTGACCGTGGTCGGGGTGATCGGTGATCTGTCGGTGTCCCTGTTCAAACGCGAGGGGGGCGTCAAGGATTCCAGCCGCTGGCTGCCGGGACTGGGCGGCATTATGGACATGGTTGATTCGATCCTGCCCGCGGCTCCGGTCGCCTACGCCTTTTGGAGTACCGGGTGGTTCGGTCCGCTGGCCGCCTGATTATTCCGGCTAATCCTTGTCGGGCGTTTGATCACTACGATCGGTCCGTTGCCGGATGCCCGGCGGTTTCGTCCTGCAAATAGCCACCAAAACCACTTTTTTAACTTGTTTGCTGGCAGCAGTTTCCATTGCGGCACAGCCCCAGGCCCGGCGACGGCGGCTCGGAATCAGCTATATTTGAAGCAGGAGATTTTTGTCTCAGGTGCGGTGTACTGACGCCACCGCAGCATTAATGACCGAAGCTACAATTTCATCCATTGAGCCCCAACTGGTTCTGCCGTTGTTCGGCGCAAAGGACCAGCATCTCAATCGGCTCCGTGAACGATTTGACGTCGAGATCGTTCACCGTGACGGACAAATCCGGGTCCAGGGAAGCGACGATAACGTCGCACGCGCCACACAGGTTATCGAGCAGCTGACCAATATCGTGCGCCGACGCGGCAGTTTGACTCCCGACCTGTTTGATGAAGCGATCGCCAGTGTGACCGGCGAAGCCGTTGTGGCTCCGCAGCCCAGCGCCATCGACGTCATGCAACTGGGTCAGGAGATTCGTCCACGTACCTCCGGGCAAGCCCGCTACATCAAGGCGATCCGCAACAATGATCTGGTCTTCTCCACTGGTCCGGCCGGCTGTGGCAAGACGTATCTGGCGGTGGCCATGGCCGTCGAAGCGCTAAAACACCAGACGGTTCGCAAAATCGTCCTGGTACGGCCGGCCGTCGAAGCGGGCGAAAATCTCGGTTTCCTGCCGGGTGACCTGCAGGCCAAAATCAACCCCTATCTGCGGCCCTTGCTGGACGCGGCCTACGAGATGATCGGCTTTGACCAGATTCAGCGTCTGGTACAACAGGACGTGATTGAGATCGTGCCACTGGCTTATATGCGTGGCCGCACGCTAAATGAGGCCTTTATCATCCTCGACGAAGCCCAAAACACTACCGTTTCCCAGATGAAAATGTTCCTGACACGGATGGGCGAACACTCTAAAATTGTCGTCTCGGGCGACCCCACTCAGGTCGACCTGCCGCGGCACACACGTAACGGACTGAAGGATGCCATACATCGGCTGAAAAACATTGACGGCGTGTCCTTTGTCGAATTGACCGTGGCGGACATTGTTCGTCACCGGCTGGTTCAGGATATCGTGGACGCCTACGAACTGGATTCTGGCAAGTAACCCAGGCACACGCCTATTTCCCATGCCCAACGCAAACCCCAAACCGGCCCGCTGGACTGCGCCTGTGCCGCAAAGTCCGTTCGCGATGATGCTGGACAAACTTCGGGAGCTCGATGTTTGGACGCGGGTGTTGTTGTGCGCGGTCACTGGCCTGATTTTGTGGGTCGTCACCGCTGGCTGGTCACCCAGTTTTCCCTATCGGGCCCGCCAGGCACCCCGGCACAACTTGCACGCCCGAGCTGAATTCGAGTACTACGATGCCGTGGCAACCGACCGGGCGCGGGATGAATCACGACGCACGGCGATGGTTCATTACTCCAACGACCCGCGCGCCCTGGACGATCTGCAAACCGCGCTGACCGACCGCCTGTTCGTGATCAAGGACAACGCCTACGACGAAATCGATCCGGAGCTGTGGGAAGAATTTCTGGGCGAAAAATATGCGGCCGCTCCGGTCGTCGCGGGCTCACCGGTAGACCAGCCCGACGAAGATGACCAGGCGGTTGGCGAACCGGCCGCTGACTCCAGCCAGGCAAATGACGACCCGGAAACCGTGGCCCAGGAACAAGGCGAAGAGACGCAGGAACCGGAACCCACCGAACCCTCACACATTGCCTATGTGCGTTTCGCACAGGCCATCCAGCAGGACCCGTCGCTGGAATCGCTCAAGTTGGCTGTGGAGAACGCATTTCTCAGCGTTGTAAAAAATGGCTTGCTGGAAAACCTCGAGCACGAGTTTGGTGAGGGCAGCACCAAGGAAATCATGGTGCGAACGGCGGACAGCGATATCCAGCAGGTAGTTCCGGTATCTGAAGTCCGCATCGGAGAAGTTTCCGGTGAATTGTACGCCCGGATACGCGCCAATCTCGACAACGATGACAACATCGCCGACCCGCGGTTTGTCGCTGACAGGATTTTTGACTGGCTGCGTCCCAAATTGCCAACCACGCTGAAACTGGACGAGGCGGCCACTGAGCGGTCCATGCGGCGTGCCGAACTGAACACCAAGCCCAAAAACAAACTTTATTCCCGGGGCAGCCCCCTGGAGCGACGCTCCATGACAGTCGAGGATGCCGACGTGATCACGGCAGGACGGCCGCTGGACGACGAGGATATCCAGTTGTTGCGTGTCGAGCATCGGGCCTATGTGGATTCCATGAGTGTCCACGAACGCGTGTTCTACTCTCTGGCCAACTGGGGCATGTACGTGGCCGTGTTTTCTTTGTTAGGCGGCTATTTGTATTATCGCGACCGCACGCTAATTGAAGACTTGCGCCAGTTTGCACTGCTGCTGGGCCTGTTCCTGATTACGGTCGTCACGATGTGGGTGCTCGCCATCAACGTCCATTGGCGAGCCGAGATCATTCCCATCACCATGTTCGCCATGACCATCTCCGTGGCCTACCACCGTGAACTGGCCCTGTTGCTGGCCGCACTGGTCGCGCTGGTGTTTACGGCGGCCCACGGATACGGGGTCAACGAGTTTGTGATTCTCACTGCCACCAGTTTTGTGGCAGCCCTGTTGTGCGGACGCATTCGCAGCCGGACGCGACTGGTCTACATCGGCCTGATCGGCGCTGCCGTGGCCTTTCCCACCACGCTGGGCATCGGCACCATGACTGGCCAGCCGCTGGGTTCGGGACTGATTCTTGACGGTTTGTGGTTCGCCGGAGGAGCGTTGCTGGCTGGCCTGTTCATGACGGCGTTGCTGCCTTTCCTCGAGCAATGGTTTGGCATCGGCACCGACATCAGTCTGCTGGAACTCAGTGACGCCAACCATCCGTTGCTCAAACAACTCGTGCAACGCGCGCCGGGTACCTACAACCACAGCATCAATGTGGCCTCGATTTCCGAAGCAGCCGCCGAGGCCATCGGTGCCAACGGGCTATTGTGCCGCGTCGGCGCCTATTTTCACGACATCGGCAAAATGCGCAAGCCCGAATACTTCGTGGAAAACCAGGGATCCGATGGCAACAAGCACGACGATCTGGTCCCCACCATGAGTACGCTGGTCATTATCGCGCACGTCAAGGACGGTGCGGAAATGGCCCGCAAACATCATCTGCCACAACGCATCATCGACATGATCGAACAGCATCATGGCACGACGCTGGTCGAGTACTTTTACCGACAGCAAACTCAGAAAAAGGAAGGGGCAGGGGAGCCGACGGACGTCGAGGAAGCCGATTTCCGGTACCCCGGTCCCAAACCGCAAACCCGCGAAGCAGCCGTCATGATGCTGTCCGATTCCGTGGAAAGCGCCAGTCGCACGCTGCGGGAACCGACTCCCGCACGACTGGAAAACCTCGTCAAAAGTATCTCCAAGAAGAAACTCGATGATGGCCAGTTCGATCAATGTGCACTGACATTGCAGGAACTGAGGATCATCGAGAACAGTCTGATCAAGTCGCTCAATGCGATGTATCATGCCCGAGTCAAATACCCTGACCAGCAACAGCCCGCATAGTTTTCAGGGATCGATTGAAATCAATCAGGCGGCCGATTTTGAAATCGACGAGCCACTGATTGGTGCGATCATCTCGCAAATTCTTGCCGACGCCGGTATTCGAGATGGCAACATCAGCATCGCCATCGTCGACGATGACACCATTCACCGGCTGAATCGCCAGTTCCTGCAACACGATTACGCCACCGACGTGCTGAGTTTTGTGCTGGATGCCGATCCGCAGCGCCAGTGGCTGGAAGGCGAAATCATCGCCAGCTATCAGACTGCCACCCGCATGGCCGGAGAATACGGCTGGAGTCCTTCCGCCGAGTTGCTGCTGTACCTGATCCACGGAGCGTTGCACCTGACGGGTATGGACGACGCCAGCGAGAAACAACGGCGGCAAATGCAGGAAGCCGAAAGCAGGTACCTGCTACGCGTTGGACTGACCCGTCCGCCCGACCAAACCGGGGAGGAACCGATAACCGCCCCATGACATCTGGCCTGCTGTTGATTCTGACCTTGTTTTCGATCGTCGTGATGTCGGCTTCGGCCACCGCTGCACAGGTGCTGCAGGAGTTCATGCGGCACGAACTGGAGGAGTACTGCCTTCGCCGGGGCAGGCTCAGCTGGTTTGCTCACATCATCGAACGGCGCCGCGAATTGACTCTGGGAGCCCAGACGCTGCAGATGATCAGTATCGCAACCAGTATCATCTTTGGCTTGCTGTATTTCTTTGCCGATCGTGCGCTGTCGGAAGTTTCGCCCTTCGGGCTGCTGGGATTGATCGGTCTGTGGTCCCTGATTCTGCTGGCCGCCAATTGCTGGATTCCCTGGGGCGTGCTGAAAATTGCCGCGCCGCAGTTTCTGTTCGCCACGTGGCGATTATGGTGGCTGGTCTCCCTGGCACTGGCACCGCTGATCGCCGGCGTGGAAGTCGTCTCGTCGCTGTTTCAGCGATTGTCGGGCCAGCCGGAAGACGAGGAAAACGAAGAAGAAAATTTCGAGGACGAAATTCTTTCCATGGTTTCCGAGGGCGAACAGGAGGGACTGCTGGAAGCCGATGCGCGCGACATGATCGAAGGCGTGTTCGAACTCGATGACAGTGTCGTGGGCAAGGTGATGACGCCCCGCTCCAAAGTCGATGTGATCGACGTCAACGCCAACTGGCAGGAAATGACCCATCGTGTGGCCGATACCGGTCGCACCCGATTGCCGGTCGTCGAGGGTCAGTTCTCGAAGGTCGAAGATGTGATCGGGATTTTGTTTGCCAAGGATTTGCTGGCCCAGTTCAACCAGCCTGCCGAGTCCCGACTTGGTTTGCGTGAACTCGTGCGCCACCCCATGATTGTGCCGCTATCCAAAACCCTGGATGAAATGTTGCAGCAGTTCCTGAGCGAACGCTCGCACATGGCGATCGTCGTCGACGAGTACCAATCGGTGGCAGGAGTGATTACCATCGAGGACATCCTCGAGGAAATTGTCGGCGAAATTGTTGACGAAATGGACGAGGAAGAACCCGGAGAGATCCTCCGGATCAGCGACCGGGTTGTGGAAGTTGACGGCACCGTACGAATCGATTTGCTGAACAACGAACTTGGCCTCGGCCTGCCCGAAAACGAGGACTATGACACCCTCTCCGGCTGGATCATGAGCACGCTGAAGTCGATTCCCAAGCGTGGCCAGCAATTACAGGCCAATGGCTTGCACGTCGATATCCAGCAAGCCAGCCGCCGTACCATTGAACGCGTTCGGCTGACGTTGCTCGACACCGATCGCGGCAATGGCACGCTGGACGAGTAGCATTGACCCGCTCGTCAGACGACTTGCCTGCCATTGTTGTGGCGGACTATTTGCAAGGGACGACGCTCAGGGCGGCCATCGCACATCACTCACGAGCAAAGCTTTCATACACAGCCATGGACGACAAAACGAAACAAAAGCTGGTTGAATTGGAAACATCCTGGGGTCTGCTGCAGCACGACGTGGAACAGCAGAACGGGGAAATCCTGCGACTCACCCGGCAACTGCAGGCCCTGGAGAATACGGTCGCCCGGTTGCTGGACCAAATGCAGCGCATGCAGCTATCCAGTGAACAAACGCCCGCTGACGAGGAACCACCGCCCCCGCATTACTAGCTCGCCTCGGGCTTTACCGGTTGGCCATTGCCACGGGCCCGAGGCTAGCGCCTTCGGCTCAGAGGAAGCGAACGTTGAGCCTCGGAGCGACGGCATGCAATAGCCCACGGCGTAAGCCGTGGGTAACGATCACGCAGAATTCGTGAACCCCGTAGGGGCGGCTTTCTAACAGCGTGGGTTCGCTGGATCGCGCATACTCAGGTTATCGCCAACGTACTCTTGTGGATCACCTGATGAAACACTTTTTTATCACCGTCTTGATTTCCGCGATCTTGATCTCCGGTTGCCAACCACCGGCCGAACCGGCCGCTGAGACACCGCGTAATGTCGAGCAAGTCGCCACCGAGTACTTTGCCACGTTCGCCGAACGTGCCGATTGGGACAAACTGCTTTCCTTCTATTCACCGGACTTGAAATTCGAAGACATCGTCTTGCAGATGAAGCTGGAGAGCTTTGACGAGTTCAAGGAATTCTACGATTGGCCCAATCCTGATTTTGAGAAGCTGACTCCCGATCAACAGCACCTGGTCGTGGAAACTTTGGCCACGTACGACAACCGCGTCGCCGTCGCCCGCGGCCATCTCAGTCCCTTCATGTGGAAAGGGAAATAGTTGACCCGCCCACCGGCCTCGAATTCACCATCTGGCTCTACTTCGACGACAACCTCAAAATCATCCGCCAGATCGACTGGATGGAATACGATCACGGCGTGTTGGAAAGCGTGATCAAGCGGGTGCGGGAGGAAGGAGAGGACCAAGACCTCTCCGGTCGTAGCGGAAGTCGCCAGACTTTCCAATTTCCTTTCGGAACTCTGGCGAGTTCCGCTACGCCCAGCTGCGCCAGCGCTCGGCGACTGCCGCGAACAGGACCGAGGGAGTCCCCTAACTAGCTACTGAAACTGAGCAGATTTGCAGATCGCTCAAGAATGTAGGCGAACGAGGCCCTTCGTTCGCCAGGCAGCATGTCCGACCGGATGGTTGCAGATCATCTGCGTTTCAGCATCAAATCACGGCGAATCCGACATCTGCTGAGCGAAGGACCTCGCTCAGCTACACAAAAAGTGCACAGTTTGAGTAGCTAGGCAGGAAAGATGGCGTCAACCTGCGTTGCACGCCATGCCAGAAAAGCCAGCGCGATCATCCAGCAGCCATAGATCACGGCCACCGCAGCAAACAGTCGGGGTCGGGGTCGCGGTGGTTTGATCACCACCTCGGCATTTTCAGCGGCGGGTTTCGGCAACTCCCTGGCCGGCACAGCTTCTGCCTCTGCTTTTGCTATCCCTGCTTTTCGCGTTTTTCGTTTTGTCACCGATTATCCCACAGCTCAGGAACCCGACAGTTTCATTTCGAATTTCTTGTCGAACACTTCGTCAAAGTCATAGACATCATCAAAGTGCGTGCGGCAGTCGCGAGGCGATTTCTTCATCAAGCCCACGTCAATCATGTTGTAAACGATGTCGCCGAAATCGCTGGTGCGGGTAATTCCCCAGTTCTTCAAAACCACGCGGGACATGTATCCGAACTGGTTAACCGCGTAATGACGAATGGCTTCGCAAAGTTCCTGCCCGGTCAAATGTCGCTCGGCGATCGGTTGCAATTCCTGCTGGATGGCATCCAGTTCCAGGCAGGGTTCGGGATCAGCATGCAGGGAATCACTGCCAAGATTCAAAACATCCGAAGCATAACTCAGCGCTTCCCGAACAAACACGTAGGCTTCCAGGGGAAATCGCCTGTCACTGTTCAACAGCTGATGGAGTGACCGCACTTCGTCTTTCATGGAACTGGTTGGGGTTGGATGTTTCGTGGCCGTCGCAGATGGCAGCAGCAGATTCAATTTTACTTGATCGGCCGTGAAATTCTAAGGTTGCTCATTTCCTGATGACTGACAGCACCTCGCTAACGTCAATCAGCACGCGTCGGTTATCCTCAGTCTCCACAAGGACTTGCTGAGCCAGAATCTCGTGGCCCAGCACCTTGCCCTGTCCCATATTTGTGACCACCCGGGCACCCACTCGCGGCAATTCCTTTTGCATTTGCTCGTAAGTATCGTACTCATATCGCAGACAACATTTCAGCCGACCGCAGCGACCCGATATCTTGGTGGGATCCAGCGTGGCCTTCTGGATTTTTGCCATCTTCATGGACACGGGCGGCATGGACGTCAAATGGGTGTTGCAGCAAACCGGTTTGCCGCAGTCTCCGTAATCGGCCAGCAATCTGGCCTCGTCCCTGACTCCGATCTGACGCATTTCAATTCGCGTCTGGAACTCTCCTGCGAGGGATTTAACAAGCTCCCGAAAGTCGATACGCTGCTCGGCCAAATAGTAGACGACGATCCGCTCGCCTCCAAACAAATGTTCAAGGTCAACCAGCTTCATGTCAAGTTTGAACTTGTCGATATGCTCCTGGCAAGTCTTGAGTTTCTCGTCGCGGCCGGATTGCAGCCAGGTATATTCGTTGAGGTCGTCGTCGGTCATTTCCCGCAGAATCTGGCCAGTGGGTGGCTCATCCAGGTGCGATAGTGCGTCGTCGCTGGCCTCGCACAAAACCATGCCCGTTTCCAGACCTCGGTTGGTCCGCGCAATCACACTCATGCCGCGACGATAATCCTCCCGCTTGCCGCGCGTGTGGAAGATACCCAGGGAGCGCATCGAGCCATAACGCACGACGTACCTGGACACTTGTTTTTCTGGCTGCGGATCGCCGGACATGTCGCCGTTGTTCGTCATTTCTAGTCAGGCAGCCACAACTTTGATTTGCCGGGCTCTGCGGATTCAGCGGCCGGTTCGCCGGGCGTCCAGATCTGGTTTTCGGCCCCGGTCGCTACCGGTTCCGGTTCGCCGGGCGGCTGGTCACGCATGCTGCCGTCGGGACCCATGATGCCGAAGCGCTGCAGAACCGACGCCAGCCGGTATTGGGTGCGTGGTTCACGCAAATGGCCTGCCTGCAAGACGCGGAGTAATTCCTGACAACCATCGGGCCGGTTGCGTTCCAGCCGCAATTCCAGTTCGTCCACCAGCAAGTCACCGATCGGTCGATCGGCGGCTGCCGCGTGTTGCCGTGCCTTGTGCATCAAGTGCAAGGCCTCGTCGGTATCCACGGTCAACCGCGCCAACATGCCGTAGACCATTTCAAAGCGGATAAACTTCTCCATCTCGGGCCGCGACAGGATTACCGGAGCCGCCGAGCGCAATACACGCAAATTGCCGGCGCTGCTGGCCATCACGTAGGCCTTGATCAGGAATTCATCCGGCAGATTATCGAAATCAAGTCGCTGGACCTGAATTGGCGACAGGTAATCCAGATCCACCTCGCTGCCGGTAATCGGCTGCGGCTCGGGCAGACCCAGGTGCTGCCGCAGCCGATTGAAATCGAAACTGTCCACCGCCTGCGCATCAGCTCCCTGCTCCAGCAGCAGCACCAGGGCTTCGACGTCCAGTTGCGCATCCCGGTCGTTGGCAACTTCCGCGGGCGTGCGATCACCCAGAGGAATAAACGGGATGTTTGGCCAGATTTCCAGATACTCGCGGACCCGCTGCCGCTGTACGAATTCCTGACGCTGCTCCAGCGTCATGTCCTCTGGCAAGTGCCACTTGAAACTCATGGCATGATCCAGCACGCCTACCTGCTGAACCACTTCGTCGGTCAGACGCTGGCCCAGAGTATCGCCGAACACATCCTGCAGCCGGGTGTGAATGTCGTCGAACTGGTCATCACAGACGACGAATGTCTCGAGGCGGGCCGGACGATCGGTTTCCCGACCGTAGACCAGCATTTCACCAATCACGCGTGGAAAATCGTCCTCGTCGGCAGCGGCGAGGCTGGCGACGGCGTCCTTGTCCAGCAACAGGTAGCCAGCCACCGGTGGCGGTGCATTGTCATCGATAAAGTGATGACTGAACAGCGAACCGGTTCTGATGCGCAGGCTGGAAACAGCGGTCTCATTAAACTTGTCAGTGTCCGACAGTGCGTAGGTCGTCCTGATGAATTCATGGCTGCCTGTGATCGGCTGGTCGTCAATCAGCAGCGACATGGCCCGCGCTTCCACGGCTTCGTCGTGATCCACGCCCGGCAATTCGGACAGTTCCCGGAACGCGGCACTCCCACTCATCGTATCGCCCAGGTTCATCGACCACGTGGCAATGGCCCGCACAATGGCCGGCTGGCCGGGATACTCGGCGTCCAGCTTGCTGGCGATGATGCGCGCCGCACGCCAGCGACCGCGTTCAGCAAACAAGGCGGCATTGAGGAAGCGGTCCGCCCACGGCTGGTTCTCTTCATGGCCTGTCAGGACAACCGGGAACTCGGACTTCAACAACAACGGTACTTCAGGAGAACTGAATGTCTGCAGCACCAGTTGGCCGGTCACTTCATCCTCGCCGTCACGCATACGCGATGCGAAAATCAGATGCGCCCGTCCTGCCACGACATCGCCATGGGACATCAACATCATCCCCACGATGCGGAAGGCATTGCCCAGAATCAGCGGCACGCCACTGGTCGGCGCCACTTCCAGCGCATCCTGCAGCGCATCGACGGCGTCATCGGTGCGTCCTTCGGCGGCCATCAACAAGGCGTGATGCGCGTAGCCAGTCGGATTGTCCGGATGTTCACGCAGGAACGCTGCGTTGACTTCGTTGGCTTGCGCGTACTCTTTCAGGTTGATCAGCAAATGTGTCTTTAACACCGAGAGGCAGGCCCGCGGCCCCGACTTGTCCAGCAACCGATCGACCTTTTCCAGCGCGGCAACATGCTGTTTACCGCGGGTCAGGTTCAGGATCTGATCCAGATCATGCACAATGTCCTTGGCGCAACAGAACTTGATTTTCTTGCCAGAATGACAAGGGCAGGGTTGATAGATATCGATATCCATAATGGTCGATTCTGAATTTGATCTCGAAAAAGCAGGGATGAGTTCCCAACTTTGAATTTATGACATTCAGAGATCAAAAGATACCCTTGGAACGCCTGCCCGGGCGGGTTCAGGGGAGGGTTGAGCGAATTCAGCGGCGACGCAACAGCCGGCCCGCCCACGGCTGAACCCGGCGAAAACCACGCAACATACAGCGAGACAAAGGGCCACCGATGGCGACCCGGTATCGGTAACGCATCCTCGATTCGTTGCACCACCTGGCCACCGCAGGACTGAGCACCCCCATGGTGTCAACGGTTGCCACGTCGCGTGACTCGTGCCAGTGCTTGAGCTGCAGATAAAGCAACAGCTGCCCAGGGCTGAACTCGGCAAAGTCCGGATCGAAACTTACCTTGTGCGAGTGCCAGGTCGATTTGGCGGTGCAGCCGATTTCAAATGCCACGCGTAGCTGGCCCACCTTGAGGAATTGGATCTCCAGCATGCCGGCCGCGGCCAGCTCCCTGCAACATGCGATGTAGAACTGGCGACAATCCTCGTTGGCAATCAGGGAACTGCCCTCGCAGCCCTTCCAACTCCGATCCTCCATTGCCAGGGCCTGGCCAAGTAACTGCTCCAGTTCCCAATCATCATCAAACCGGTGAAACCGTTCGAACTCGACTGGTCCCAGTTGTTGTAACCGACGCAGGCTGCGACGCATGTGCTTGCGATGGTTTTTGGAAAGCGAAGCAAGGTACTCGTCCCAGCTGTCCTGAATCCGTACCAGCCCGGTCTCGAAATTCGGCTGGCGCAGCACCTCGCATCCCTCTCGCCTGAGCGCCGCAATCAACTGCACGACTCCCGGCGTCTCCACCAGTCCTTCCAGAAACAGGAAGGACGCGGGCAAACCACTGATTTGAAATGCGAGCTGGTCAAAGGTCTCCTCGCTGGCCAGATGGCGGTCCACCAGCAAATCGGCGCATTGCATCCACGGATTGGAAGCCAGTCGAAAACACGGGACGTTGCCCGACATACGCGCTGCGGTCAAGGGCAGGGCAGCGGTCCAGCGATCTTGCGAAACAGACCGGACAATCACCGGCGAATCACCGTTGCCGAACGTCTGTTGCCAATTGGCCAAACAGGCGGAGCGCAACATCGGCGATGTGACGCCGCTGCGTTGCCACAAATCATCCAGCGCCTGCGATTCTCGCAGGGCATCGATCGACGGTACAGACAGTTTTTGAATCATGGTCGCCCGGGTCAGGAATTACTAATGAGAAGAACGGCCGGTCATCGTTTGCGTCCAGTCACGAAATTGCCGGCCGGCATTCCACAGTGAACTGCGGACACGCGGCATCCAGCGGTCGGGGACGATTCGCGTTCGCCACAGCGGCGCGCGTGTGGCTTTCCAGCGGGATTTGTACACTTCGTCTCCACGCAGGAAATCAAACCAGCGGAATCCGCGTTCGATTGATGCCTGAATCGCCCAGGTAAAGTTAATGTGACCAGGTTCCAGCGACAGATATTCCGGGTCCATGCCCGTTTGGTACATGAAAACCGAGTCTCCCGCGATGAATTCAAGATTGGCAGTGATCGGGCGGCCCTTGTAATGCACCAGATTGATCTGGGAATGTGCGGATTCAGCCAGTCGCAGCGAGGCTGTTTGCAGAAACCGTTCAAAGTGCGGGTCGGCGAAACATCCGGGCTGTCCCAGACTCTGCCGACGCATTTGATGCAGGTCGGCAAAGATTGGCCAGGCACGTTGCAACTGTTTTGGCGTCAGGAAGACCTCGCCGGAAAATTCCGCGTTGGCCAGTCGCTTTTCCGCCTTGCGTGTCTTGCGACGAAATGACCTGTGCAACGTCGCTTCGTATTCGTGCCAGTCGGCTGGCAGTGCCGATCGCCA
Source organism: uncultured Pirellulaceae bacterium (assembly GCA_947258905.1). Lineage (GTDB taxonomy): Bacteria > Planctomycetota > Planctomycetia > Pirellulales > Pirellulaceae > CAJQPP01. The sequence goes on from CAMYKF010000675.1 coordinate 38,344, forward strand.
GGTGCCGCCGATTTCGTGCATCACCACACTCGCGTTGCGGCATGCGGCGGCCTCGTGCAACAACTGGATGGCGGGGTCGGTGGCCAGGTGCCCTTCAATCTCGAACAGATCCACGTCAGCAAACAACTCATGTACGTCGCGGCCCAGCATCAATCGTCCCAATGCAACGATCACCGGTGCCGTAAAACCTGGACGGATCGCCAGACTGACGTAATCGCTGCAGGCGGAGCCGCTGGCCAGCGTTTGAATCACCCTTCCGCGAGCCGGCGAAGTCGACTTGTACCACGGCGCTATGCCAACCCAGTGACCACGATCATCTTCGAACACAACGATGGCCAGTTCTCCACCGCTGCAATACTGTTCCCACCAGCTGAACATCCATTCCCAGCGATGAAATACGCGATCGCCCGCCAGCTCATTCCAGCGCTGGCGACACCCGCGGAATTCATCGAATTCGGTAATCAGTCTTGTTTGCAATCTCGACATGGCAATCAATCGTTGGGAGCCGCGCGTCTGGCAGCCTTGAATCGCGCGATGGCCGGAGTGCGTGCCGCCTGCACTTCGCGAAAAGCGGCCCACCGTTTGCGCAGGTAGCTGGTTAGCGGCATCTCGATCTTGTACGTCACCACCGCCGACACCGCGATGACAAACAGGATTCCCGCGACCATTGACAACTGGGGCGACAAACCGGCCTGATTCACATGCCAGATAAACACACAGCCCAGGTTGTTGTGCATCAAATACAGGGCGTAGGAAATTGTGCTGATAAATACCAGGGGCCTCATTCGCAACAAGGGCACACGCCCCCAGGCACTGAAGGCCAACAGGACAAACAGAATCAGGGTCGCGGCCGGATTGTGATCGTGACGATCCACCACATGGAAGACAACGATACTGGCCACGATTCCCAGCGCATGCAGGGTCGGGTTGCCACGTTTGTTCTTGATCTCATTCAAGAGGATCCCGATGGTGAACAGCGGCAAATATTCCAGAATCAGCAAATCGCGCGACGTCGTCATCCAGGCCATCCAGGTCGCGTCGTGCGGCCTGGCCGACAGGAAGTTGATCGACAAACATGTCACCAACGACAACGCCAGCAACCACATGACCGTGCGGAAAGGCGTCTCCAGCGCTCCGGTCATGAACATCAGCAAAATCATGCCGTAAAACAAAACCTCGACCTGCAGCGTCCACGTCACCGGCTCCATGCACTCGTAACCAAGCAGGTTGGGCATGATGGTCAGATTCGCTGCAATCTGATCGCCAGTAAATGCGGCGACCGTTAACGGGGCCAACCCGATGATCAGCAAGTTGATCACGATCACCGACCAGTAGGAGGGGCAGATGCGAATGATGCGGCTGGCCAGGAAATCCGCCGACTTGCGTTTCTTCAGCAGCGTCATGGCGTTGACAAATCCGCTGAGCATGAAGAACAACTGGACGCCGTATTTCCCGAACGGGAACTCAAATCCCAGCGGCGACGTATAACCGTACTTGACCGCATACACGTGCGTGAAATGAAACAGCACGAGGTTCAGGGCCGCCAGCGCTCGTAGCGAATCCAGTTCGACAATCCGTTTGGTTTTTTTGACCGCGGGGGCGGACTGGGCGGGCTGGGACATGGCTGGCTGGAGAAGGGCGGGCGGGTTGCGGCACTCTGCAAGCGGGTTCAGGCGAAACAACTTGCAAATGCCAGACCGCAGCAGTCGTTGGCAGCAGGACGTCCGATGAGCCGGCAAAACGCGGGTGTCTTGGCCGGCCCGAAATTGACCAGGATTCCAATGTTGCCAAAACGCAACATGCTCGCCCCAAATGTGACCACCTCTGCATACACAATGCAGCGACCCGCAGGCTTCCGATTTTGGCTAATCGGGCTGGTTTGTTTCGTTTGATAGCGTGCCCACGATTGCCACTGCTGACAAATCCGCTTTTGACAGAAAAATCTATTGACCCCGTTGTGACGATTCACTAATTTTCGCGAGTTGTTTGGGAGTTACCCAAAAACAAAAGCCAATTCGAAACACGGATTGGATCCAGCGTTAATGGCATTATGGTTTTTCGGCCACGCTAATACTGGAATCGGCGGATCAGCAAGGAAGCAACATTCGCCGAGGACAATTGACACTTGATCCAATCCTTGGTTGATCAGGGCACGGAAGCTCCTGATCCACCGTCCAATCGCTCTCGGACCAACTTCAGTGTTCCTCAGCCCCCCTTGGAACTCTGGGTTACCGAGAGCCTTTTTTATGCGCCGACCTGATTCTGGAGCTTGCCAGGCCCGTTTGTGGCCTATGTTTTGGCAGTCGCACCAATCCGTTTTGACTGGCCCGGAAAACTAATCATGAACGACACCGGTTTTCATTCGCCGGAAGATGACGTGGTCTTTCTCGATCGCCTGGTTGGCCTGCCCTGCCCCAAATGCCAGGGCGAGTTGGTTATTGCATCTGCCAGCGGTCTAAAGATCGCCGGCTGCCAGCAGTGCCACGGTCTGCTGCTGCAAAAAAACGTGATGGCGGGTTTGATCCGCAATCGACGGGCGACCTGGCCCGGCGAAGACGCCAATCCGCGACCGGTCGATCCGGACGAACTGCGGGAAAGCTGTTATTGCGTGGCCTGCGAGCAAGAAATGGAAACGCATATCTATGGCGGACCGGGAAACGTCATCATCGATTCCTGTGCCCAGTGCGGGCTAGCATGGCTGGATGTCACCGAGTTGCGTCGCATCACCGAAGCACCCGGCAATCGCGACTGCACGGCCGGCGATCTGGCAGGTCTGGATGCCCACATGCTGGACCGCAGTGAGATTACCTGGGCAGCATTCGTCGAGGCATTCGTCGAGGCGTTTTAGCTATTGCGAGGCGTGGCCAAACTCAGCGGACATGTTCCCGGCTGACGCTTCGAGTCCCCGTGTTCCATCTCAGCGACACCCTGTTTGCCTACTGCGACAGGTCCACGGACACGATTTCCTTGTCGTTGCGGGCAAACATGTGTTTGTCGGAAAACGCCGGATGCGACCATACGACCTTGCGACCACGGGCAACGCTGGTGGGCTCAAGAATGCTGGCGCGGTCGATTTCCTCAAATCCGTCAGGTGACAGGCGGGCAATCATCAACTCACCGTTGTCGTTAAACATGAAATAGCGACCGTGGTTGGCAACGATAAAGGCGGTGGCAAACGTCACCGGTTCATCTTCCAGCCAGTTCTCCTCGGTCCATTTCATCTCGCCGGATTC
>CAMYKF010000676.1 GCA_947258905.1 uncultured Pirellulaceae bacterium
ATGACGGAAACCTGTTTGTGCTATGCGGTGGCCAACGCGGCGGACTTTGCCGTATCGACCCCGTAACCGGCCAGACCAGGTGGAATATTCCGTGTAATGAAGCCAGTTACGCAACGCCGGTTGTGGCCACGCTGGGCGGAGTGGAGCAAGTCGTATTCGTTACCCGCAATCGAATTGTCGGCAGCGATTTGTCCGGCAACGTGTTGTGGGCATACGATCAGCCGAACGCCGGACTAACCAATGTTCCCACGCCGCTACCTCTGGATGGCCGTCCGGATCAACTACTGGTTTCCGGTCAGGGGACAGGGGGCACCCGATCCCTGCAGATTCAAAATCAAGATGGTCAATGGTCAGTTACCGAGCTGTGGTTTAACAAGCTAGCACGCTTCTTCTATGGAAACTGGATGCAAGTGAGTAATGACGTGATTGTCGGATGCGTGGAAAAATTTTCGTTGGCGCTGGACCTGGACGATGGAGAGACCGTGGGCCGTTGGCGAAAGTTTGCCAATGGCAATCTCGTGCGTCTTGGCGACCGGTTAATCGCCGCATTGGATGGCAGGGGAAATCTTTCCCTCGTGAAAATCAGTGATACAGGTCTGGTCGAAGTATTTCGCTGCTCCACTTTGGAGGGTCGATTCTGGACGCCGCCGAGTATCGTGGGTAAACAGCTGTTTTTACGGCAGGGTGAACGGGTTGCCTGTTATGATCTGCAATCAGCCGCCGGAGCCGGCAACACACTGAGCGAGCCCGCCTTCCTCGACTACCGTTAAATCGAGATGCGTCGGTCCCGACAACGCCTCGCAGTCGAAGCACGTTTTACGCCGAGAACAGTAATTCGGACCAGAAGGGTCATCACCCAAACAGCCCGAACACCGGAGGAAACGTAAGCAAAAATCCGATGACGATCAGAATGATCGACACGGTATTGGTGACACGCGCGTCGGTCTGACCGCCGGCCATGATCTTGTGCAACACCGCCCACACCGAAAGCCAGACGAAAATGGCAACGGCCACTTTGCCACTGAGTGGTCCCACGTCCGCGATCAAGGTCAGCGTTGCCGCCACCGTTTCACTGGCGTGGGCCAGCACAACGATGAAACCAAAGGCAGCCGCGCCGATACCGGCGGCCAGAAACGCAGCGGCTGCCGCTCCATTGGGCAGTTGATCTGAATCAACCGGAGATACTTCAACGAGTTCGATTGTCATGGTATCGGCGCCGCCTTGTTAACCAATGCACCCAGTAATCCGGCGATGCCGGCGGCCACGAAGGCACAACACAACAACATCGTGGCTGTGCGGCGAACCGAAATGTTGTCCGCTAGCTGGTCACGGTAAAATGCAATCACGAACGCGGCGGCCGTGGCCACAATCGGTGCCAGCCATGCCACGTGTTCTTTCCATTCCATGCCAATCGTGTGCCAGTGCGCGCGATCCTCATCAGCCAGCAGGTAGGCACGAGGGTAGTCCCTCAGTTCGGTATCTCCACCCTGCGGCGACGCGCGATAAGTCGGATAAACCATAAATGTCCCCGATAATACGGTGAACCACAGTGACACCGCCATAATCCACGTATAGGTGGGTAAGCGCCGCGCGCGAACCGTGCGGCCTTCCGGAGTCAACCACGTTGCACGCAACGAAAAAAGGGCCACCAAACCGGCTGAAAATCCCAGCAGAAACACACTGCCGAACACCATTCCGTGAACGACCGTCAGAAATCCAGCTTCACTCATGGCAATGAACCCATGCACAAGGTCACAACGTACTCTTCAGAACGACCATTGTGGATGCGAGATGATCGGAAAACAAGCGCCGTACGACACCTGCGAGTCACCAGGCGGCAGCCAGCGGTTAACCGGTGTTCGGTGGTCTTTTGAATGCCGTCAGAGCCGGTCGCAAAGATGCAGGCGTGCGAGGCCCATCGCACGCCACGCCTGGACGGGCAGCGTCAGCCTGACGATCGCTACTGTGGGCGATGAGGAGCGAGGGGCTAATCAAACAACCATTGGGCGACGTGG
>CAMYKF010000677.1 GCA_947258905.1 uncultured Pirellulaceae bacterium
GCATTCGCTGGACGTTTCGCCAAATTGGCAACAGCAACTGACACCCGCAAATTCCGACAACTGGTGATATCCAGCACAGTTGACAGCGACAGCCGGTCTGAGACGCAGTTCTGCAATCGTCAAATGCCGCGCCGGCCGATACAATGGAACTTCAGTCCAGCTGACCCACCCGCCGACCCCGACGGCGATTGATTTGAGGATGGAATGTCCGAACCCCAAAAGCAAGAACCCGAACAACACCAGTCGGAAGACCGCCGCATCGTGCGCGGCGTCAACATCTGGGCCTTGCTGCTGTTGGTCGCGGTAACCCTGTTCGCCATCAGCCTGTACGCCAGTTCCCGCTCGTCGACAGTCAGCCTGGCTTATTTCAACAAGCTGGTTGAAGGCACGGATTACAAGGGCAATGCCATCATGGACGGGGATGGCAAGCCGCTGGATGGATCCAATATTCAGATGGTGGTGTTGAAGGAAAACGTGGCCGAAGGCAGCTTTGTCTTTCCGCCGCCGCCCGGTCCACGTACCGATTCCGAAGGCAATCTGGTCGATCCGGATGAAGGCGACAAGCTGAAAAAGTCGTTTCGTGTTCACATTCCCCCCAGCGATTCGCCCGAACGTTCGCGGCTAATCGAACACCTGGAAGCCAACGGCGTATATTACGAGCTGGCTCCACCGTCCAACTGGAATATGTTGCTGACGATCCTGTTTGTGGGATTCATGCTGGGCCTGGTGCTGCTGATGTTCCTGACGATGCGTCGGGCGCAGAATCAGATGATGGGCGGAGGTTTTCTGTCGGGGTTTTCACGCAGTCCCGCCAAACGCTATGAACAAACCGACCAGCCCATCACGTTTGAGGATGTGGCAGGGATTGAAAACGTCAAAGCCGACTTGCAGGAAATCGTCGAGTTCCTGCGTGACCCCGAGAAATTTCAAAAGCTGGGTGGCCGCGTTCCCAAGGGAGTCTTGCTGGTCGGACCACCCGGTACCGGCAAGACGTTGCTGGCCCGTGCGGTCGCTGGTGAAGCCGAAGTGCCGTTCTACAGCGTCAATGGTTCCGAGTTCATTCAGATGTTCGTCGGTGTCGGAGCCTCGCGTGTGCGTGACCTGTTCAACACGGCCAAGTCCAATGCACCGGCGATTATCTTCGTCGACGAGATCGACGCGGTGGGACGTCAGCGCGGTGCCGGTCTGGGCGGCGGCCACGATGAACGCGAACAGACCCTGAACCAGATCCTTGGCGAAATGGATGGCTTTGCGAAAACCGATTCGGTGATTGTATTGGCTGCTACGAACCGCCCCGATATTCTGGATCCGGCCCTGTTGCGACCTGGCCGTTTCGATCGGCATATCACTGTGTCGCGGCCAACGCTCAAGGGACGGCTGGCCATCTTCAAGGTGCATGTGCGAGACGTGCCGCTGGATGCTGATGTCGATCTGGAGTCGCTGGCATCGGCGACCGTCGGCATGACTGGCGCCGATATCGCCAACATGGTCAACGAAGCGGCCTTGTGGGCGGCCCGGAACAACAAGTCACGCGTGTCGATGGCCGATTTCTATTACGCCCATGACAAGGTCCTGATGGGAGCCCGACGCGAGGAAATCCTCACGGTCAGGGAAAAGGAACGCACGGCCTATCACGAAGCCGGACACACCATCGCCGCATGGTTCCTCAAGGGCGCCCACCCGGTGCACAAGGTGACGGTGATTCCGCGCGGCCAGGCTCTGGGCGTTACGCAAATGATCCCTGAAGAAGATCGCATGAACCTGTCGGAATACGAAATCCGCGACCAGCTGGTGGTGCTGCTGGCCGGCCGCGCCGCTGAAAAACTGATGTACAACGAATTCACAGTCGGCGCGGAAAACGATCTGGAACACGCAACCCGACTGGCCCGTCGTATGGTAACCCACTGGGGCATGAGTGATCGGCTGGGCCCGGTCAGCTACAAGACCAGCGACGAAGACCCCTTCCTGGGACGTGAAATCCACCAGAATCGCCAGTTCAGCGAACACACGA
>CAMYKF010000678.1 GCA_947258905.1 uncultured Pirellulaceae bacterium
CCAGGCGAAGCAATAGTCGGCTTGGTGATATGTCCGGCAAACGGGCCGCAGCCGCCGAGGCAATGACCACCGCAGTGACCAGTGCAATGCCCGGCAATGGGCTCATTGCAACAATCCGCGCCACCACCGCAGCCATGCGGCGTGATGCAACAACCTGTAAAGCCGCTGGCCATCATGGCGATCACGGCAACCAACAATGCTGAACGCATGGTTCACTTCCTTGTATTGCGATGTTCCGGGACGGTTCGCGCGGGACGCAAGAACCGGGTCAGTTTTGGTCAAGAGTATTCGACTGGATCGCGGGATCCGGAGATTGCGGTACAGTCCGGACGATCCGTCGAATCGGTGAAGCAGCAAAAATCCTTTGCACCTTCATTTCGTTCATCGTCCTGACAACTCGGAAAATTGAACAAAACAGTAGAGATCGCAGTTTCGTTTCGTCTGACACATTCGTACCTGGCATCGGTGGCAAACTTTAACGGTCAGGCGATCATGGTGATCCACCCAGGACATGGAATTGCTCGTCGCCCCGGTTCGCCATCCCGGGTCGCGGCCGGCGAAGCGGCCCGGCCTGGCGTGCAACAGGACCGAGCCCCCAGCGAATAAACAGATGTAGTGATTAGCGACACGCAGGTGCAAACAGAAACTGAAACCGGATGCCCGCATCATCGCCCAATCCAGCCGGCAAGAAACGGTCAAAAGAAAAGCGCGCCCGGTTTGGCACGCCGCTTGCAATTATGGTCGGGTGGAAGTGGTGGGCCCCACCAATTGCGAAAGCGATCGGTTGGGGCCGGAACCGAGACGAGGTAGTGTCCAGGCCGCTTTCCTTTGCGTGGGGCGGCCTGGGCCAGCTATAATCCATTCCATATACCTTGTTGTTGTTTGACTGCCCACGAAAGTCAACATTGCGAATCCCACCCGCTTCCAAAAAGTGTTTCAAAACGATTGTGGCAAAATAATACACGTGTTCAAATTTGAAACACTTTTAACGATCGAGTAAACTTCATGCGGCCCCCGGCGGGGCCGTTTTTTTGTTGGGCCGTATCGTGGCGTACCAACCGACGACCGGCAGCGGATCGGCCCGAAATCGTGGCCGCGGGAATTTTGCAAGTGCCGTCGGCTAGAATGAGGTTCGCAAGCATTTCACTGCAACAACATTCAGCGAGCAATTCGATGAAAAGCAGGACTTTTTTGCTATCCGTTGTGGCCACCTGCCTGCTGGTTGCCCCGCTAATCGCACAGGACTCGCGTCAGTGGCCAGGTTCCAATGACCAGCTGCCACAAGTCCGCGAGATCAACCGTCTCGTCGCGGAGATGTGGACGGCATATGAAGTTGAACCGGCCGAGCCAGCGGAAGACTACGAATGGTGTCGTCGCGTTTACCTCGATCTGCTCGGCAGAATTCCCACCGTCGATGAACTCAACGCTTTCACGTCCGACAAATCGAAAACCCGCTATGCCGATTTGGTCGACCGCCTGCTCGACGATGACGACTACACGCAGGATCTCGCGCGGAACTGGACCACGATCTGGACCAATCTGCTGATCGGCCGCACCGGCGGCAACAACAACAACTCAATGATCAGTCGCGCTGGCATGCAAAAGTATTTGCGTGACTCGTTTGCGCGTAACAAACCATATGACCGCATGGTCTACGAACTGGTCACCGCGACCGGTGCGCCGGCTCCCGATAACGAGCGATTCAACGGTGCCGTCAACTTTTTGATCGACAAGGTCAACGAGGAAAACGCCGCTCTGGCGACGGCCGCAACGTCGCGCATCTTTATGGGCTTGCAGGTTCAGTGCGCCCAGTGTCACAACCACCCGTTCAACAAATGGGAACAGTTGACGTACTGGCGAATGAATGCGTTCTTCCGCCAGACGCGGGTACAGGGAGGTCGTCGCGCCCGGCAGATGGGCGGTACCAACGTGCTGAGGGACGTGGACTATCGCGGCGAGAGCACTCCGCCCGATATGGAAAAGGCCGATCTGTTTTTTGAACAACGTAATGGTGTGGTCAAGGTAGCCTATCCGGTATTCGTGGACGGGACCGAAATTGACCCGCATGGCTCGGTCGATCAAGTCAACCGGCGCAAGGAACTGGGCAACCTGATGCTGAAATCGGGTTATCTGGAACGGACGATGGCCAACCGCATGTGGGCGCATTTCATGGGCTATGGATTCACCAAGCCGGTCGATGACATGGGCCCACACAATTCGCCTTCGCACCCGGAACTGCTGGATTACCTGGCCACGGAGTTTCGCGACAGCGATTTCGACGTGCGGCAATTGATACGCTGGATTGTGCTGAGCCAGCCCTACGGCTTGTCAAGCAAGATCCCCAAACAAAAACGCAGCGAGGAAACCCTGGTCGATGATCCCCTGGCGGGTACAACGCCCCTGTTTTCGCGTTTTTATCTCAGGCAGATGCGTGCCGAAGAGCTGTACGAAAGCCTGCTCACGGCTTCGCGGGCCAATGAAAACCTCGGCAGCTACGAGCAACAGGAACAACGCAAGAATCGCTGGCTGCAACAATTCTCTCAGGCCTTTGGCACGGACGAAGGTGACGAAACAACATCCTTCAACGGTACCATTCCGCAGGTGCTGATGATGTTTAACGGAGAGATGATTCGTCAGGCCACTGACGCCCGTAACGGCGGATTCCTGAACCGCCTCGCCAATGACAACAGCATTCGGCCGCGACAAAAAATTCACCACCTGTTTATTGCCGGACTGGCGCGACGCGCCAAATCGGACGAACTGCGAATGGCCGAGCAGATTTACAATGCCCGCGGCGGCAATACAGTCGAGGCGCTGCGCGATATCTGGTGGGTCATCCTCAACAGCAACGAGTTCATTTTCAATCACTAGGGCAACAACCGGACCGACGACCCTTTGACGGGAAAACATCATGCGATTCCAGACTCCTGCCGGAATGACCCGGCGACACTTTGCCAAACACCTGATCGGCGCATCGGCCTTTGCCGGCAGTGCACTGGCCCTCGGAAATTCGTTGCGTGCCAATGCCACAACGCTGGCCGGCAGCCGCAAGAGCGCCATTCTGCTGTGGATGGGTGGTGGTCCCTCCACACTTGATATCTGGGATCTCAAACCCGGTGCCAACACAGGCGGACCGTTTCGCCCCATCTCCACTGCCGGCGATGTCCAAATCTGCGAACACATGCCCATGATGGCCGGGCAAATGGACAAGATGTCGATCGTGCGCAGCATGAGTACACGCGAAGCCGACCATCAACGCGGTCGTTACTACATGCACACCGGATACGTGCCCAATCCAAACATTCAGCATCCCAGCTATGGCGCGGTGATCTCGCACGAATTGGCGGGCGAGCGGGAACTGGATCTGCCGCCGTTTGTCAGCGTGGGCGGGGGCAGCGAAGGGCCGGGATTCCTGGGCATGGCATGGGCGCCCTTTTCGGTCGATTCCAACGGCAACGTGCGCAATCTGAATATGAACATGGCACCCGACCGGCTGACCCAGCGCATGCAGGCGTTGCGTTTGCTGGAATCCGGCTTCATCGAAGAAAATCGAGGCCAGAGCGCAGTGGAACACGCCAAGGTCATTCAGAAAACGCTCAACCTGATGACCAGCCAGCAGATGTCGGCCTTTCGCGTCGATCAGGAATCACAGGAGATCATCGATCGTTACGGCGACAATAACTTTGGCCGTGGCTGTCTGATGGCCCGTCGCCTGGTCGAGGCCGGAGTGCCCTTTGTGGAAGTCAATCTGGGCGGCTGGGACAATCACCAGAACATCTTCCCGACGCTGGAGACCCAGCGGCTGCCGGTGCTGGACCGCGCCATGAGCGCCTTGATCGAGGATCTCACCGCACGCGGGTTGTTTGAAGACACGGCGATTTTGTGGATGGGTGAATTCGGCCGCACGCCACGAATCAACGGCAACACCGGGCGCGACCATTGGGCTCGCTCGTGGAGCGTCGTGGTGGGCGGAGCCGGCATGCAGGGCGGCAAGGCGATTGGCCAGACCAACGAAGATGGTACGAGAGTCGAAGGCCCCTCGTGGACGTCGGAAGACTTCATGGCTTCGGTTTGCAAGTCGATGGGGATCTCGCTGGACACGACCTTTACCAGCAACAGCGGCCGTCCCATGAAAATCGCCAACAGCGGCAAGGTGATCGAAGAGCTGTTTTAGTACTGCAGCGCAAGGCAGCCGGATTCGCAGGAATTCGGGCCGCTTCGCATCCATCCGGTGGCTTGGTCGGGAAACCAACCCACCACGGGCAAACAAACTGTGTGTTTATCCCAACCTGATGCCCGATTCCGTCCGACTCCGATCCGCCAAAACGCTGGCTAACTTTTCCGATTCTGACAATGATGTTAGAGTCAACGTGAGCGGTGGCACGCAAAAAAGCCCCAATTCCGTGCATCCCGGGGGTTTTTAGGGACCTGCTGAGTACACCTGGCCCCATCCGCACGTTAAATTCCCAGACGAGATCGCATGAAATCGTCCCCATCGGCTAACCAACCTCAGATATCCTCGTCGGACATCGATCCAGCCGAACTGATTGAAAGACATCAGCTCGGGCTGTGGCGATATCTACGGGCGCTCGGTTGTGACGCTGCGCAGGCGGACGATTTCGTTCAGGATACCTTCCTGAAGATCTTGCAAAAGCCGTTCAACTACTACGACGAGGATGCAACGGCTGCCTATCTGAGACGGATCGGCCACAATCTGTTCATTTCAATGCAGCGGCGGGCCGGCAAGGTCGTCGCGGTGGAGGATGTGCAGAAGTTTGAACAAGTTTGGTCTCGCCTGGTTTCCGATAGCCACGGCGAGGATTATCTGGATGCGTTGCGTACGTGTCTGGACCAACTCAGCGACCGTTCCCGATGGGCGCTGGAAATGAGATTTCGCGACAAGATGTCGCGAGCCAATATCGCGGTCAACCTGGAGATCACTGAAAACGGCGCAAAGAACCTCATGCAACGAGCCAAGACCCGATTGCGGGAATGCGTCGAGCGAAAAGTTAAAACCACCTGATTTGATGCAACGATGACAGACGCACACGAAAAAATCCTGGACGCGTTTCTGGAAGAAGCGCTCACCGACGCCCGACCGGGTCGTTCGGCCGGGGATATTGTGCGCTATATCAATCAGCACCTCGAATCAGCCCTGCAGGACGCTGCCGATGCCGCACCACTGGCTCCGATCGCCGATGCCGCGATCGAATCGCCTGGTCCGACGCAGCAGCAACCCGTAAAGCGACCGCCTGTCGAGTACGAGCATGCGGCGGCTCCCTCGCGCGACTGGGTCTCCATCGTCTCCATCGCCATTGTGTTGCTGGTGGCCACCGCTCTGACCATCTGGTTGTTGTTGCCCGCCAACGACAACGGTGGACCAGGCGACAATCCAAACATTGTCAAACAGCTGCCGCCGGCGGCCCCGGAAAAGAACGACACGCAACCCGCACCGGTCACTCCCCAGCCGGACGACAATCTCGCCCAAAACACCGACGAGGTTATCCCCGACAACCGACCGCGCAAACAGGCTCCGTCGGATACACAAATCGCCCGCCGCGATGATATTCCCGAAGACCAGACCCGGCTGGTGCTGCCGGCCGCCTGGGTTCGTAACGTAAGCGTGGCGGACGATCCGCTGCCGCCAGGTGACATGGCCGGCCAGATCAACAACCAATTGGCCGACGCCTGGCAGTCCGGAAACGACCAGCCGGCGGAGATGTTGGAACTTCGCAACTGGGCCAACCGACTGGGCAGTCGCGCCATGGGTCGTGCTCCGGCCGCGGATGAACTGGAAGAAATCAACAGCATCCTCGTGCAAGCCAAATCGCCCGAACTGATCCGCGAGGATCTTGTTGAACACTTTTTCAACAAGCCGGAATTCCGGGCCGAATTCGATCGTTACTGGGGCCAGATGCTGGCTTGGGAACTCATGGGGATCAGTCCTTCGATGCAAGCCACCGACAGCGACATGTTGCAGGTTCGCGACCACTTGAGGCAGCGTATCGCCGACAACGACGCCGTGGACGCCATGGCCTACGAATTGATTTCGGCCGTGGGTTCCACTGCCAGTGATCATGAGGAATTCAATCCAGCCGCCAGCTATATGGTCGGTCTGCTCAAGCGTTTCGGCACTCGCGAACTCGCCAGCTCGCATGTAGCCAGTGCCTACCTTGGCCAGGAAACACAATGTGCGCAGTGTCACAATACGTATGGCGACGACCAGCTGGCTGACGGCGCAACGCAGCAGGAGTTCTACGAGTTTCATGCGTTCTTTTCCCAGCTGCGTTTCGAGCCGCTGGAGACGGCCGGCGACAACCGGTACTACGTCGTCAATCGCAACTATTTGCCGCTGGCTGAACAGCAACGTTCGGAAGCACCGCTCAAGTACACCGGAAGTGACGGGCAGGAGTACGAGGCCTGGCCTGCCGTCGGAGAATTTGAATTGGGCAAAAACGGATTTGTCGCCAAGGTGGATCGCCGCACCGAACTGGCGAATATGATTGCGGGCTCACCACAATTCCGCGAGGCAGTCGTCGATTTCGTGTGGGGTTGCATGCTCAACGTGCCGCTCTCGGGAATCGACGGCCACGCCGATCCAAAAATGCTGGAACTGCGTAGCGAATTGGCAACTCAATTTGCGGCCAATGACTTTGATCTGCAATGGCTGGTGCAAACCATCGCATTCACGGATGCGTTCGCCGTCGGGGTCGGAACAGAAGAGCAACTGGCCGCAAACAATCCATTCCTCGGCGACGCGCCCCGCTTCAATGTCTTCTACCACAGGCTGGAAAACCGGCGTTCGGCGATCGGGTCACTGGCCATCGTCGCCAATGCCTATCGCAGTGGCGAAGTGGAAGAGGTGTTGTCGGCCGGCTTGCTGGCCCGCGTTGAAGGGCAAACGGCGATGCAGCCGCAAACCATCCTGCCGTTTGTGCCCAGCAACGATAACCAGTGGGCCACCAGCCCCCGCATCTCTCGGCAACTCGATCAGATCGCCAACAGTTCCATGTCGCGGACGCAAAAGATTGAACATCTAGTACTGGCGGCTCTGGGGCGCCCCGCCCGGGACGACGAAATCGAACAGGCCAACTTGATCCTCGACAACAGTGAAAACGAGCGGACTGCCCTGCAGGACGTCTGGTGGTGCTTGCTCAACAGCGTCGAATACAAACTGCCGCTGGGCGTGCGTTAAATACGATCCCAGGCATGTCTTCGCCGGGCTTCTGATGCCCGGACCGCCTGTTTTTTTCTTTCCGGAAGTGACAGCACCCCAAACCGGACTTGGGACAATTCGCCGCCTGTCTTAACATACTTGTCGCGATTCTGCGTCCGCAGCCCGATGGCTGGCATGCCCGCAATTTCGCGCATCAAATCATCGTTCAGGAAAGGATGCCTGCCCAATGATGACGCTGCAACAAATCGCCGAACTGGTGGGTGGAGAACTCTCGGGTGACGGCTCCATCGAGATCACGGGTGTCGAAGCCATTGCCGGGGCTCGCGACGGCGACCTGACCTTTGCCATCGATGGCAAAACGATCGACAAGTTGAATCGTTCCGCCGCCGCCGCCGCAGTGATTCCCGCAGAAGTCACCAACTGCAGCAAGCCCCACATCAAATGCGAAAACGCCAGGCAGGCGTTCCACCAAATCGCAGCCAAATTCCGACCCGCGTTTCACCGATTACGCATCGGCATCAGTCCTCAGGCATTTATCAGCCCCACCGCCCGGATCGGCGAAGGCGTCGACATCTACCCTGGAGCTTTCGTCGGCGACGGAGTATCGATCGGTGACGGCTCGACCATTCACTCCGGCGTGCGGATTCTGGAACAGTGCCAGATCGGCCGCGACGTCACCATCTTTCCCAATGCCGTGCTGTACGAAAATTCCGTGATCGGCCAGCGCACAATTGTTCACGCCAATGCCGTGATCGGAGCGCACGGATTCGGTTACGACTCGGATCACAACGGACATCGACTGGGAGTTCAGCTGGGACATGTGGAAATTGGCGATGACGTGGAGATCGGCGCCGCGACCACGATTGATCGTGGGACCTTCGGCACCACGCGTGTGGGTGATGGTTGCAAGCTGGATGATCAGGTGATGATCGGTCACAACTGCCAGATCGGACCCCACAACCTGCTGTGTTCGCAAGTCGGCATTGCCGGCAGCAGCGAAACCGAAGCCTTTGTGGTGCTGGCTGGTCAGGTGGGAGTGGGTGACCACATCCATATTGGCGAGGCGGCTATCGTGGGCGCCAAGGGCGGCGTGATGCACGATTTGGCCGGCCATCAAACCTGGGTGGGCTTGCCCGTGACGCCGGCCCGCGAACAGTTCCAGATACTCGCAGCCCAGTCCAAACTGCCGGAACTCAGACGCGAATTCAAAAAATTGAAACGCGAAGTTGCAGCGATTTCCGATCGACTGAACCAGCCGAAAAAGCAACCTCGCAACGCGGCCTGAACGTGCCGGGGAATAACATGGCTGAGAAAATCGGACTCATCGCAGGCTGGGGAGACTTTCCCGTTGCCGTTGCGCGCCGGCTTCAGCAACGCGGGGTCAAGGTCTACTGCGCCGGTTACCATCAACATGCTGACCGCCAGACCCTGCAACCCCTGTGTACCGGTTACAAGCCCGTGGGCATGGCACGACTGGGTGCCCAGGCACGCTACTTTCGACGCCATGGCGTCACACGTGCCACCATGGCCGGCAAAATCTTCAAGACGTTGATCTTCCAGAAGTTTTATTGGCTGAAGCACACACCCGACCTCGCCTTCGTGCGTTACTTCTACCCGCACTTCGTCACCAAAACTGCCAACCGAAACGACGACGCGCTTTTGCTGACTGCCATCAAGTTGTTTCGGTCGTACGGCGTTGAAATCATCCCCGCTACCGACCTGGCCCCGGAGTTACTCGTGAAAGAAGGTAATTTGACGAACCATCGAGTTTCCGAATCGCAACGGCTCGATATCGAGTATGGCTGGCAACTAGCCAAAAAAATGGGCGAACTGGATGTAGGCCAAAGCGTGGCGGTCAAGGGCCGCGCGGTGTTGGCGGTGGAAGCCGTCGAGGGCACCGACGAGTGTATCCGCCGGGCAGGGACACTATGTCCATCCGGCGGCTTTACCGTCGTCAAGGTCGCCAAGCCCCGGCAGGATATGCGGTTTGACGTACCCACTGTCGGCCTGGAAACACTCAAGACGATCAAGGTCGCCGGCGGTTCGGTGCTGGCCATCGAAGCCGACAAGACGATCATTCTTGATCAGCCCGCCGTGATGGAATTCGCCGATCGCCACAAGATCGCCGTGGTCGCCCTGAACGGCGAAGCTCTCGATAAAACACGTGCGGCCTGACCAACGGTAGCACAGACCTCGGGGCTGTGATTTGATTTGTGGCCACAGACTTCCGGGCTGTGATGTTGTAGATGCAGGCTGTCCCGCGTTCCGATCGGCGGCTAGAATGTCGTGCTCTGGCGACGGGAATCAGGCATGGCCAAACAGCAACTCTGCAAAAACAAAAAGCTGTTGAAGACCGACATGGCGGCGTACATCGCGCATGTCGAGAAGCCGAAATTCGTTTGTGCTTCCTGCGGCCGCGTTGCCAACCGCAAAGGCCTGCTCTGCGAGCCACTTAAAATCACCCGGTTCAAGCAAAACAGGTGCCCGGGCAAGGCAACTCGGAACGGTTTCTGATTCGTCAGACAGGGGATGGAATACCATGGTCGATTCACGACGAGGCGATTCTGAATTCCGCAATCGTCAGCCTTTCAGGGCGGTAATTGCTGCTCTTTCAATGCTGGTGCTGTTGGTTGCCCAAACCGATGGCTTGACGTGGGCACAGCAAACTCAAGCCTGGAAATGACCGGCCAGGACATCGATGGGGCCGACTGGGTCTTGCGCAATCGCACTGCCGACGACGAATAGCCCGTAACGGTGGCTTCCAGCCGCCGTTTGTCTGGATTTCGTTGGCTTCGAATTTAATCCGCGCGAACCGGCCGCAACTCATTCGCCCAGAACAACACGCCGCCTTTCGTTTTTGGAAAGGTGGTACCGAGGATCGAGCACAGATCGATGTCACGCGAGTCGTGGACTTCCTTGTCAGCGAGGATTTTGGCGGACTCGCTGGCCATCGGATCCAGCAGACGCTCCTGAATTTCCACGTCGCTGATTATGATTGGATCACGTTGGTACTTGTCGAGGATCACGGTCAACCCGGGATCAAACTCGGGCGGCGCGTCAAACGACGCGTAACGGTAGAAGCCCAGATTCACCTTGCGGCCGTTGCGATTTCGTTTGACCAGGGCCGGCAAAACGGGATTGAGAATAATCAAATCTGGCAGCGTCCGCAGAAACGTTTCGCCGCCGTACATGATCGTATCGACGCCAATGAAATCAATCATCTCCAGCGGACCCACTGCAAATCCAAAATCACGCATCACCTGATCGATGCGCCGCGGATCGATGTTGTGCTGCAATAGTTCCAGAGCGTGATTAAAAAACGGGGCCAGCAT
The DNA here is from genome assembly GCA_947258905.1 of uncultured Pirellulaceae bacterium. Taxonomy (GTDB): domain Bacteria; phylum Planctomycetota; class Planctomycetia; order Pirellulales; family Pirellulaceae; genus CAJQPP01. Next base: position 10,510 of record CAMYKF010000678.1, read on the forward strand.
GCGATTCACCACAAACCCGGGGTGATCGCCCACCACCACCGGAGTCTTGCGCATGCGTCGCACAAAATCGATGGCAACGTTGGTCGTCAGGTCCGATGTCTCGGGGCCGGCAATAATCTCGACCAGCCGCATTGGCTCGACGGGGCAGCAAAAATGCAGTCCGACCAGGCGTTCGGGATGGTTTAACGCGTCGGCGATATCGGAAACTGGAATCGTTGAGGTATTGGTGGCAAGGAATGTCTGCGGCCCCACGATTTTGCACACCCGCTCGAACAGGCTGCGTTTAACCGACAGTTTCTCGACGATCGCCTCGACGACCAGATCGCAGCCAGCCAGTCCTGTCAGGCCATCGATGGCGGTTACCTGATCACGATACGATTCATTGCCGGCTACCAGATCGTCAACCAGTGCCGTGATGCGACGCTCGTCCGCATCAAACACGCGAAGTTTCAA
>CAMYKF010000679.1 GCA_947258905.1 uncultured Pirellulaceae bacterium
GCGCATCATGAGCCGCGATCACGAATCACTGCGCAACTCGCCGACCATTCCGGTCGACTTGACCGATGGAGGCGAACGCGAAGTCAATTTCGGAGATGGAGGTATTGAAGTCAGCGGAAGGTTTGTGCTGACTGGCAGCTCGCTGGATAACGTCGATTTGTCCAGCAGCGCCGCGACATTGTTGCCGATCGCACCGCCCCCGTTCGGTTTGCCCGAACTACTGCAAGAGAAAGGCTACGACTGGCAAAAAGGCTGGCCGGAAGTCGAACGCGCCCGCGAGACAAGCTGGGAAGTGTTGGCCTATCGGAATTCCTTCTGGCATTGTCGCGTGATGCCCGATGCCGAGGGGCGTTTCTCGGCCAAAGTGCCGACGCCCGGATCCTACGACTTCGACATCCATATCAATGTACTTTCGCCCACGGGCGAATCCAGCGCTGGAATGGCAATTGCCGTGCGCACTGTGCGAATTACGGTCGGCGAATCAGATGCCGCCCAGGTTGATGTGGGCGATCTGGAAATCCCGGCGTATCCGGAAATCACGAATGACGATGCCGTTCCATCGTTTAAGTTCCGCGACTCGACTGGCAAAACCGCAGCCCTCGAGGACTTTGCCGGGCGATTTGTCCTTTTGCACTTTTGGGCTGAGCGTGAGCCGTCTTCGCAGGCCGACCTGTCACAGCTGGAGGAACTTGCCGAAGTGCTCGCCGATAAAAACTCCGACGCACGCATTATCAGCATTGGTTCCCAATACGGCCGCGAGAATATCCAGCGAGCAACAAGTATCGAAGACTACTGGATTGATGGAAGACCCATCGTCGACCGCGAAAAACGCAGCGAACAACAGGATTACCTGGCAATCTGCCGGGACCTTAACATCTGGTGGTTGCCGCGGTACCTGGTCGTCGATCCCGAGGGAAACCTGGCCTATATCGGCGATTTGGAGGGTGCCCTTGAAATGATGAGGGATGTCGTTGGCCAATAACCATGGCGCAAGCTCCAGCTTGTCGATCAAGGGGCGTCCAATGGCGGGCAGAATGCCTGCCCCACGTGGTCAAAACGGAACGGCCAGGGCGTCGCAGAGGAAACGCATCAGCGGTTTGGAACTGGCGAAGCTGCGGGCGACGTCGTCGATAAAATTGTTGGAGATGACGGCGTCCGCGTCCAGTTGCTGCACGCCAATAAAATCCTTGCGTTTGAGATCGTCGATGTACTTGTGGTCGGGATCGAAACCGCGAGGCGGGCGTTTCAGGCTGTCGCCGGCCAGTGCGAACTGGTCACGGAATTTTTTGCTGTCGCGGGCCCGTTTCCAGCCGGCCGGATCGTCATCGATGGCGGCGCGGATTTTGCGCAAGGCATCGCTATCGGGGTGCCAAATGCCGCAGCCCATAAAACACTGCCCGGGTTCCAGGTGCAGGTAGAACCCGGGGCAATGCACATCCTTGCCCAGTTCGTGCCGGAAATGGATGCCCACGTTCGTCTTGTAGGGCGTTTTGTCTTTGGCGAACCGGGTATCGCGATAAATACGCATCACTGATCCACCGACGCGTTTGGGCACGGCCAGAAAGTGCGGCGAGATTTTCTGCAGCCGCGGTTGAAATTCTCCCACAAAGGCCAGTGCCGGAAACAGCACTTCCTGCTCGTAGCGGCTCTTGTTTTTGGCAAACCACTCGCGGTTGTTGTTGCGTTTCAGCTGGCCGAGGAATTTCAGCAGGGCAGGGTCGAAGCTGGTGAAGATGTCAGGCATGGATTTCAAGGTAGCGGTGGCTTCCAGCCGCCGTGGTTAAACGTTGTTTCAAACGGCGGCTGGAAGCCACCGCTACGGCAGGGACACGCGGCCCCCCCGCGAGGCCCTCGCAAGGCATGCGAGAACGGCAACGCCGGGTGAAGGCCCCCACCCGGCTACATTTTTCTACAACAGCGCATCCAGCTGGGCGACCAGCGAGGCAAACTTGTTCATCGCGGCATCGATGGGTTCAGGTGTTTCCAGATCCACACCGGCATCCCGCAACAGATCCAGCGGGAATTTGCTGCAGCCGCTTTTCAAAAAGCTCAGGTAATCGTCCAGTTCCTGCTGGCCACCGTTGAGCACGCGCTGGGACAGTGCGATGGCCGCTGACAAACCGGTGGCGTACTTGTAAACGTAAAACGCACGATAAAAGTGCGGAATCCGCAAACACTCCAGTGACAACTCGTCGTCGATGGCAAAGTCCGGTCCGAAATAGTCGTCCAGCAACTGGCGATAAGTGGTCTTCAGGGCGTCGACGGTTAGCGGCTCGCCGGCCTCGACCATTTCGTGAGTGATCTTCTCGAACTCGGCGAACATCGTTTGCCTGATGATCGTGGCGCGAATGTCGTCGATTTCGTTGTTGATCAAATAGGCCCGTTCGCGATCGTCCGTGGCCTGCTCCAGCAAATGCCGGGTCAGCAATTGCTCGTTAAAGGTGCTGGCCACCTCGGCCACAAAGATCGTGTAGTTGTAGTATTCGAATGGCTGGTTGCCAGCCGAGTAAAAACTGTGCATCGAGTGGCCGGCTTCGTGAGCCAGCGTGAACACGTCGCGTAGCACCTCCGGCTTGTAGTTCATCATGATGTAGGGATCGCCATCGAATGTCCCGTAGCTGAACGCGCCACTTTGCTTGTTCTGGTTTGGATAGCGATCGCACCAGCGACCGGACAGTCCGTCGCGCAAGATCTGGCAATACTCGTCACCCAGCGGATACAGGGAGCTGGATACGGCCTCAACCGCCTGGTCCCAATCGTGATGTTTTTCAATCTCGCTGACGATGGGCACGTAGGTGTCGTAGTGGTGTATGTCGTCCAGTTCCATCTTGCGGCGTCGCAAGTCGTAGAACTTGTGCAGGGTGGGCAGGTGATTGCGGACGGTGTCGATCAGGTTGTCGTACACCGATTGCGGAACGTTGTCGGCAAACAGGGCTGACTGCAGGCAGCTGTCGTAGCCGCGCACACGTGCATAGTACACGTCTTTTTGAATCGAGCCGTGCAGTGACGCGGAGAAGGCATTCTCGTGGGCGGCGAATTGTTCGTACAGCTGCTTGAAGGCCGAGCGTCGCACCTTGCGTTCGGGCGACTCCATGAACTGGCTGAACGTGGACTGGGTCAGCTCGACAGTTTCGCCCTTTTCGTTGGCGACAAAGCCGAATTTCAAGTCGGCGTCGAGCAGCTGGCGAAAGATTTTGGCCGCCGCGCCGGCCATCTCGCCCTGCATGGCCACGATTTGCTCTTCGCGATCGCTCAGCGTGTACTTCTTGTAACGGACGAGCCGTTCGATGAGCAGTCCGAACAACTGCATCTCGTCCTCCTTCAAAAACGATTCCATGACATCGTCCGGGATGGCCATGATTTCGGGACGAATGTAGCTGGCTGCCTCGCCGGCGCGTGTCGCCACATTTTGCAACCGCCCCAACAGTCGCTGATAGGTGCTGTCCGTTTGATCTTCGGTTGACTTCAAATACGCGTAGTTGGCGAGTCCTTCGGCCAGACGTTCGGTTTCGCTGTCGTACCGCAGACAGGCGGCCAGCTGACTGGCGTTTTCGCCCAGCTTGCCTTTGAACTCGGCATAGCCATCAATACGGTCTTCGAGTTGTTGCAGCGTGGCTTCCCACTCCTCGTTGCTGTTGAAGAGTTTGGAAAGGTCCCAGGTGTCCTCGATGTTGACTTCGCTTCGGGGCGGCAGACTAATTACAGTGCTCATGGCGAACTCGGCGACAGGAGAAACAGAAACAAGGGGAAATGGATCGGCGTTGATTGTAGCGGGCCGGTCGTGTTTGACCCAGAGGCACATCAGGCAGAGGCACATCAGGTTATGGCCCGTTTAACGCGGAGCCAGAGGCGACGGCATGGACTGGAGTTGCAGTTGCCCCCGCGCACGCCTGCAGCTTGGGGTTAAACGCTGTTGCACAATGCGTTACCGGTCGCGGATGCGGCCTTCCTGTGAATAGTCCATTTGCTTGTATTCCTGGACTTCGTAGGCACCGGTTTCCAGATCGTATGTAATGGTCTTGGCCACGAGGTGGGCGCGATTGTTTTGTCCCGGCTGGCGGAACCACAATTCGGCGTTGGCCCGTGTGGGAGCTTCGATGGTGACCCGGCCGCTGGACTGGATATAGCTGATGCGTTCGGCCGAGCCGTCGAACTGGTGGCCCTTGACACGGGCGTTGCCGGTGGCGATCAATTCGACGGTGGGCTCCGCCTGTTGCGGCGTCCATTGCACGAGCACCAGGTCTTCGCAGTCCAGTATCACGCCGCGGCTGCCGGTCTGCTGGATCGATCGTTCATCGGGCACGGCATCCCACTGGCTGATGTCGGTGTAGAAGGCGCGAACGTTCCCGGTGAAATGCAGTTCGCGCTGTTCCAGCTGGCCATCAAAACGATCTTCGAATTCGACTTTGACAAAGTCGATGTTTCCGTTGCGCTGGCCGGTGGAAGCAAGCATGGCGGGAGCGGCCGACGGATCGTCGGCACTGCCAGCCGGTTGTCGTGCCATCACAAATCCCGGTCCGCGACAACTGGCCAGCCCGCTGTGTACGTCAAACGTTGCCCGGGGCGCGGCAATTTCCTGGGTGCCTGCCAATTGGCCACTGGCATCGTATTTGGCGGACAAAATGCTGACGGTGCGCGTCGTGGCTGGCGCAAAGGTTTTGGGGAAAGCTACATCGCCGGCTTCCATCCAGCCGACCATGACGAGTCGGTCGGCCTTTAACTGGTCGGCCTGTTCTTCCTCGACATCGCTGAAATCGATTCGGCGATTGAGCACGATGGAGAGTGCAGCACTGCTGGTGGAAAGAGCCGTGGTCGATCGTTCACGTTCATTGGTTTGACGCGAACGGGATTGCACGGCGGTCTCAAAGTAGATCTTTTGACCATCGAAGACCATGCCGCCCAGCCAGTCGACATGGGTCGTGCCCGCCGGCAACCGTGCAGGGGCGTCGCCGGCTCCGGGAGGCTGCAGATTTAGTGACGCATTGGGCGGCGGCGATTCCTGTTGAGCACTGTCGATACGCATGCGTCCCGGTCCTTCAACCCACAACCGGTTGGCGGGTTGATCCAGATGAATGGCCGGGCCCTGCAACACAATCTCCCTGGCCGAGACGATGGCGGGCTGCTGTGAATTGCCGGCCACGAACAACCGGTACTGATTCTCGCCGCGTGCCATCACACGCATTTTCTGACCGCGAATTTCCAGAGTCGTCTCGTCCAATCCGCTGGGCAGAGGCTGTTGCTGCTGGATCAAGACGTCACCGTCGACCGTAATCTCCTCAATCGCGCCCGGATCATCGCCGCCACGCATTTGCAATTGAACCTGATTCCCGACAAAGCGTGTGAAGGAAGGCACCGCCGACGGCTGAACGTAACCAGCCTGTGCGACCCGTGGTTCCTGTCCTTGCCACTGGAGTGTCGCCGCTTCGCGAGTCTGGCTCGATTGCCATGAAAGATTGCGCTGCGTTTCCTGCTGCGGCACCTCAATTCGCCGAGCGACCACCCGGTCGCGGGACGCAGGGATTGCTGCGCCAAGCTGAGGTGCCGGCCAATACGCAGCCGCTTCGCTGCAGTCGCCTTTGAGCCGCTCCGCCTGGATTTTTACCTGACCGTCGGCAAACATCTTCGCCGGCTGAAAACGCCAACGTTGCTTGCCGTCAGGTCCGGTTTCCGGAATCTCCCACAACCACAGGTGCAACTGGTTGGCCAGCAACGCCGTGTCGTTCATTTGCACTCTTGCCCGGTCGAGGGAAATCACTTTCTTGCCGTCGTGATCCTGCAAGGTCAGTGTGTTTTGCCAATGACACTGGAACTCACCCTGTCCGTCCTCAGCCTGTTGCCTGACCGAACCAGGTCCCAACATCGTGGCTTCGCCCAGCCGCCCATCCTCTTCAAACTCATAGCGAATTTCCCGTGCCTTGATTTGCTGTCCGTGCCGGGTCAGTTGCACGATATCATTGCTGAGCAAAGTGACCTGGTTGGCCACCAGGTCGTAATCGATACGCTGGGCAATCGCCTGGGCCTGCTGGGTCTGCGACGTAATCACGGCGGGCGATCCCTCGGCCACCAGTCTTTGCACGTCGTAACGCGGTGTCTTGTCGGGGCGGGATCCGTCGTCCGATTCCTGGGGAGAATCCAGGACCATTGTCAGCCGGTCGCAATCCAGCCGGTCGCCCTGATCATCCAGCGACTGGACTTGCACCTGATCCTCAAATGAAGCTGTTCCCGCATCAAAGTCAAACAGCATCGGCCCGTTGCTGGTAATCATCAACGACCGTTGTGTATCGCCCAATAAATCGTTTTCCCGGGGCGATTCGATGTTTTCGCTCGGCCGTCGGCGTAACACCAGCTCGTACAGACGCGCCAATTCAATACGTTGCACTCCCGAGAACATCGAACCCGGCTCCGCTTGACTGCCGGGGCCCAGCAGTTCCACGGTCAGGTGCCGGCCACGCCCATGACTCTGGCCAAACCAGAAATGACAATCGTACAGCGAGTAGATGCGTTCGGGAGAAATTTGCACATTGTGGGTGACCAGTACCAGCCCGTCATCTTTGGAGGGATCGCTGGCGTGACGGAGGATCTGCACTTCGCCGATCAACTGTCCGTATTCCAGCTGCCCGAGATCGCCGCCGGCCGACAATCCGTTTTCGAACTTCAATCGCGCGCCCTCAGACGCGCGCAATACGATAGGCGGGGCACTGGTTTCCTCGCCCGGCCGCGAGGTTGGCGTCAGCACCATCGATAACGGCTTTAACTCGACCGATCCGTCATCCAGAATCGTGTGATCCTGAAACAGAATGCAGGCCTGACGTGATTCAAGAATCGTGCAGGGATCCCACTCCCAGCCGTCCTCCGGAAACAGACCGGCCAGCGATTGCTTGATGTCCCAGGCAGGGCGAATGGGCGCTGGAATGGCGGCCGGCGGTCGGCGAACATCAGACGAGCCCTCGATGCGCGGCGCGATTAGCGAAGTGTAGATTCCACATGCACTCAGCGTTACCACCAGTGCCACGACGTATCGCGGAATCAAAAATCGCAGTTTCACCTCGAGTGAATCCTTTCACTTGCGGGTTTGACTATTTGTCTTCTCTTTGGCGGGCGTTATTGACCCTGGTAGTTGCGTACCACCTCGTGCCAGCGATTTTGGGTTTGCAAAATGGTCTCGATCAATTCGCGTACCGCCCCCTTGCCCCCGGCCGCCAGGGTGGTGTGATGGGCGGCCGATTTTACTTCGTCGATGGCATCGGCCACAGCGACTCCCAATCCGACCTCGCTGATCAGCTGCAAATCGGTGAGGTCATCGCCGACATAGCACACCTGTTGCGATGAAAGATTCAACTCGGACATGATTTGCTGGGCCACAGGCAACTTGTCCGAAAATCCCTGACGAATAATATCCACTCCCAGCTCCGCGGCTCGCACCTTGACGATGTGACTGCTGCGAGCCGTCAGCAAACCGAAGCGGCCGCCACTCTGTTGCCACAGGCGAATACCCATGCCATCACGCACGTGAAAGGTCTTGGTCTCGATGCCCTGATTGTCAAAGCAGATGCTGCCATCGGTTAATACGCCATCGACGTCGCACAGGATTAACTGGATCGGTGCGATCCGTTGTTCGAGTCTCATTCCGGGCCGTCTGGATTGCTTCTGGGCGGGGATGCAGCGCGGGCGCATGCACTCAGGTCGAGCTTGTAGTTCAGCCGGATTCTAGAGGGCCCGCGCGGTTGCAGCAACGCGAACCATCCATCGGAAATCGCCGATCCAAATGAAAACCGCTAGCAAGCGGCAGGTCGAGCGCCTGAAGGTTCCGTTGCGATGCCCGGAGCTTGTTGCATCCGGAACAGGAGCCCTCCCAGGGCCACCACGAGAATTAACACACCGGGCTGCACCGCTGTGATCCTGGCAATGCCCGTCCAAATGTTGCTGCCCAGCAACACGGCGGCCAGGGCAGCAGGCGCCACATAATCTTGCGATGCAGCAGCTGGTCGCAAGGCAAGACTGGCCAGCAAGCCCAGCGGCAAAACGAGCATGGTCAGGTCATACGAGTACAAATGCGGAGAAACCAGTACCGTGGCCAGCACCATAGCCGAGAACGCGCGCAGCGCCTGATCGCCGTCAGCCAGAGCGGCGGCCCTGCGCACACACCATGCAACAGCCAGCAGCACCGCTAGTGAACAGGCCAGTGTCGCTACACGAGCGACCATTGCCTCGCCCAGTGCCAGTTGCCAGAAACTCCAGAACGAGAACCCCTGTTCCAGATGGTAACCACCGCTCTGCACGTACTGGCCAAATCCCAGGCAGACATCGATGTAGTCTTTGCAAAGTTCCATGCCGGTCAACAGCGAACCGCCGATCAAAAATGCCAACGCGCAAAACGTTCCCAGTACGAAACTCCATTCACGTCGCACCAGCATGAACAATCCGATTGGCAATCCCAGATGCGGTTTGAATGCGATCAAGGCAAATATGGCACCGGCAGCAAACGGCTTGCCGTTTTTCCACAAGGCAAAGGTTGCCGTGAGTATCAGCAATAGCAAGGTTCCCTTTTGCCCAGTTGTTAACGACAACAGGACGGGCGACGTGATGCAAACGACCAGCAAAAGTCCGGTCGGTAACCTGGTGGCTTGCTGGAGCAGCAACAGCGAGGTGGCCAGTGCCAGAACCATCCACAGCAACCACAAGCGGGCTGCGGCAGCGTATTCGAGATTCGATAACGGACTGACGGCGGCGTAATAGAACGGGGGATACACCATGGGAAAATAGTGTTCCGTCTCCCACTGAAATCCCAGCCATTCAGCGTCGTGCTGCATCGAGCGGCAGGTCGCCGGATCATAAAGTTGATCACGTTGCGCTGCACGAGAAACCAGATAGCCACCCACGTACTCCTGCAGATAGTCACCGCCAACGGGGTGCTGACGCATTTGTCCCTGATCAATGAAATTCGGCGCAAACCAGCCAATCGCTACAAACAGCAGCATCGGGACAACCACCAAAGCGCACAACCAGCGACGGTCCTCGCGGAGTCCGGGGCTTTCGTTTTGGGGCGTTTTTTGCAGCATTTCGCGACCTGCGCGCAGAAGGGGCGTGAAAGTATAGGTCGCAGTTGGTGCGCTGGAACAAGTGCCATTCGGCTTTAGCCTGCGGCAGCATCCGCCCGTCCGCCGGGTGCGTAGCAAATTCGGAAGTGATTTGATCAGGGACCAACGTAGCAAATCTCGTGAGAGATTTGACGAGCGGTCCCGGTAGATCCAAAGTCTCATGACTTTGGCTGCAGAGGTACAAGTCGCTACTCTTCCTCGATGCAATACAGAAATCGCTCGCCACGAATAAAGACCTGCCGGCCCGCCAGCGCCAGCGAGGCATTAACCTGATCGTCCAGCTGGTTGGCCGACAACATGCGAGGTACATCCGTGGCCTCGTCATCGGCATGAGAGAAGACGATGGTGACACCATCGCGGTCCGTGATAAAGATTTTTCCGTTGGCAGCCACCGGCGACGCATAGATGTCGCGTAGCCCGTGCAGTCGAAAGGGACCGGTGCGTTGCTCACCGCTGGCGGCATCCAGTCGCGTCAACACTCCCTGATAGTGACGCAGAAAGTACAGCGAGCCGCGAT
>CAMYKF010000680.1 GCA_947258905.1 uncultured Pirellulaceae bacterium
ATGGAGCAAATCTCGCGGGCGGTCAATGAACTGACCACCAGTGACCGGGAAATATTGTTGCTGCGGCACGTCGAAGGGCTGTCGCATCGCGAGATCGCGCAGATTTTTGATATCGAAGAGGCCGCAGCACGCAAAAGGTATGGCCGCGTGTTGGTGCGGTTTCAGAAGTTGTTGGTTCAAAACGGAGTTACCGAATCGGACGCGTATTGAAGAACCGCAAGTAAACCTGGGGCTCACGCCCCAGGCTATCGCCTGTCGCCGCTTCGCGGCTATTAATTTCCTAACGAGCAAAATTATGGCTGACACACAAATCAAACCGGAAGCGGAAGCCAGCCTCTCCGATCGAGTGGGCGAAATCGCCGATCGGTTTACCGCTGAACTGGATCAGGGTCGATCACCCGACATCGACGCTTACCTGGCCGAGCACGCCGATCTCAGCGAGGAATTGCGGCCGCTGCTGACCGCATTGGCGGAAATCGAGCGGGGCGGGCTCGATCAATTGGCAGACGGACCCGACCGGCAAAAAACCCTCGGTGACTTTCGTATCCTCCGCGAGATCGGGCGTGGCGGAATGGGGATCGTTTACGAGGCCGAGCAAATTTCGATGGGTCGCTGCGTGGCGCTCAAGGTGCTGCCATTCGCGTCCATGCTCGATCCCAAGCCGCTGGAGCGGTTCAAAAACGAAGTCCGCGCGGTTGCCGCACTCGAACATCCGCACATCATTTCGGTTTATTCGGTAGGCAAGGAACGCGGGATATACTTCTATGCCATGCAGCTGATTCGCGGACAGAGTCTGGCAGCCGTGATTCAACAACTGAATGCCCTGCGCCGTGCTGACGTTGGGCTATCTGGCAGCTCGATCGGCGACATTGTGGCCCAATCGGATACCGCTGTCAGTGATGAATCAAATCTGGACGAAACCGTGACGGACGAAATTCGAGTGGCCGTCTCAAGTCAATCACAGCGATCCAGCCCTGAAACCCGTGGCCACAAGGACCATGGCACGCTCCGGTCAGCAACGGATCGCAATTACTACGCCAATGTCGCCCGACTCGGCATTCAGGCGGCCGAGGCATTGGCGCATGCTCACGAACACGGAATTGTGCACCGCGATATCAAACCCGGCAATTTGATGCTCGATGCGCACGGCCAGTTGTTCGTTACCGATTTTGGCCTCGCGCGAATCGAAGCCGCCGGTGTGACCATGACCGGCGACTGGCTGGGCACGCCGAGGTACATGTCACCGGAGCAGGCACTGGGCAGGAAAGTCGTGATCGATCAGCGGGCCGACATCTATTCCCTGGGCGTGACGTTGTATGAACTGCTGACACTCAGGCCGGCGTTTGACGCCGTTGACCGCCAGGCGTTGCTGAGCCAAATTGCCAGTGAGGAACCCATCCGTCCCCGCGCAATCGACTCGCAAATTCCCGCCGAGCTGGAAACGATTTTGCTGAAGGCGATCAGCAAGCATCGCGATGAGCGATACGACTCGGCCATTGAGCTTGCCGATGACTTGCAGTGCTTTCTGGAAAACAAGCCGATCAAGGCCAAGCCGCCGACGCTCGTGCAACGCGGCACCAAGTGGGCTGTGCGGCACAAACCGCTGGTGGCTGCCGTGGCCATCATTCTGATTCTGGCCAGTTTGGGGTTGGCGATCAGCAACTTGCTGATTGCCCAGGAGCGGAGCATTGCCCGGCAACAACGCGACGAAGCCCGGCATCAAAAAACACGAGCCGACGAAAACTTTCGCCGCGCTCAGGCAGCCGTAGACCAGTACCTGACGAAGGTCAGCGAAAACGATCTGCTCGATGCCCCTTCGCTGCAACCCCTGCGCAAACAACTCCTCGAATTGGCGCTGACCTATTACCAGGAGTTTATACAGGAGCGAGGCGACGATCCGCAGGTCCGATCTCACCTGGCCGAGGCCTACGTGAAAGTTGGTGCGATTACCACCGTGATTGGGAGCCAACGAGATGCCATCGCCGCCTACCGCAACGCTCTCGTCATCCAGGAAAGGCTCGTAACGGATCATCCAGATGTACCCGATTACCAATCAAACCTGGCTGGTTCGTACGATGTGCTCGGCAGTATGTTGCGGTGCACCCGTGACACGCAAAGAGCACACCAGTACTTCGACAATGCCATAGAAATCCTCGAGAACCTGGTTGCCGATCATCCAAAGTTGCTCGATTATCAACATGCTCTTGCCGGTTCCTACCACAACCTTGGCACACTGCACGGAGATCTGGGCAATTACGAACAGGCATATGAACTAACAGAAAACGCCATTGAGATCAGCGAAAAACTGGTTCAAACAGATGCCGCTGCGGTCAAATATCAGGACTACCTGGGCAGGCATTACGTTCAACTTGCCATGCTCCAGGGAACCCGAACCATAGGACAACCTGATGTCGCGCTCGTCTCTTTTCAAAAGGCCATTGATACCTGGCACGAGCTGTTGGAGGCACATCCGCAGGTTCTCAAATATCACGAGAATCTGGCCAGTAGTTATTCGAATCTTGGCGTATTGCAGATGCGTAACGGGAATCTGGAGGCTGCACTCAATTCTTACGAGCTTGCGCTCCGGATGCGGACAAGACTGGCCGGTGAAAACCCGCAGGTCACCGGCTTTCAAAATGCCGTGGACAATTCAATACAAAATCTGGGGGCATTAACAAGGTTACAGGTTCACGCCAACGATCTTGAGACGGCCATCGGTCGTGGCCATTCCGCTCTCGTCTCGCTCAAGGACTTCATCAATCGCTTCCCGGATCACAGCGTCGCCAGATACGAACTGTTTGACTATTACTGCGAACTGGCCAATTTGTTCATTGATGGGGAGTACGAAGCGGAAGCCAAAAGAGCGTGGCAGGACGCGTTCGCACTTTGGGATGAAGCGGGAATTGATGTTGGCGTCAACACCACTGATGACCAACAGCGGGCCGCGATCGTCAATGATGTCGCCTGGTATCTGGCAACCTGCCCAAATGAAGAATTGCGCGATGCAAATCGGGCAGTGGAAATCGCCAGATTGGCCGTTGATTTGCAGCCCGATTCTTCCAATTTCTGGAACACGCTTGGTGTCGCATATTACGAAGCTGGCGAATGGACACGAGCGAAAACATCGTTGCAAACATCGCTGAAGTGCCTCTCCGGCCAACGCCAGTCATCAGGCCACGCTCAAAACTGGCTTTTCCTCGCCATGGTCGAATGGGAAATGGGCGAAACCGGAAACGCGCGTCAATGGTACGACGAAGCAGTCGAATGGATGAACCGAAATACAGTTGAAGACCAGCAACTGCTACGCTTTCGCGATGAAGCGGCCATCCTGCTGGGTATTGAGCCCATGGGAAATAATCACCGCTAACTCACCTGGTCGGCGACCACAACCTGCCGTCGAATCGCCAAACCTGGCGTCCGCCCTAATTTGCCGGCACCGCGGAATTCTCGAGACAGGCCAGGTATTTCGGGTGATCGGCTTTGCCAGTCATTTCGTACAGAAACCGGCTGGGCAGTGTGACTTGGGGCTTGCCCCATTTCATGCGGCTCAGCGACATGGACAGCGTTAATCGCTGTTCGGCTCGCGTGATGCCGACGTAACACAGCCGCCGTTCCTCGTCGATCGAGCGGTCGTCGGCCAGGCTGCGATGATGGGGCAGGATGCCTTCCTCCAGACCCACCAGATAGACCTCGGGGAACTCCAGCCCCTTGGCACTGTGCAGGGTCATCAGGGCAATGGCGTTGCGCTCGAGTTTCTTTTCCTTTTCGTTCTGCAACTGGCGATCGTCCAGGGTGATCTGGTCCATGAAATCGCCCAGCGACGGGTCCCGGGCGTCCTTCTCGTATTGCCCGACGGCATTGACGATTTGCTCGACGTTGTTCCAGCGGGCTTCGCGTTCCAGCGGCTCGGTGTAAACGCGTTCGATTTCACGCCGGTAGTCGCTGCGGGCGATTAGATGCTTGACACGTTCTACAAGCGACGCCGATTTGCTGTGGCCGGCAATCAGGTCACGCAGTTGGTCGAGGCCGCGGTTGGCGGCGGGCGACAGGGCAGGGCGGGCGGCCGGATACAGCACAAGATCAGCAAGTTCCGTTCCCGCATCGCCGCTCGCATCGAGCAACTTGTCGACGACCTTGTTGCCCAATCCCCGCGGCGGCGTGTTAATGATTCGCCGCAGTGACAGTTCGTCGCGTGGATTGTCCAGCAACCTGAGATAGGCCAGTACATCCTTGACTTCCTTGCGATCGAAGAACGAGAAGCCACCGATCAGCACGTAAGGCAGATTCGCCTTGCGCAATTCCGTCTCGAACGGGCGCGGCTGTTCATTGGTGCGAAACAGAATCGCAAAGTGACCAGGCTGGACGCCGGGTTGGGTCAGCCGATTGCGAATCTGCAGCACGATTTCTTTCGCTTCGCGCGTCTCGTCATTGAACTGCTGAATGGCAGGCGCCGGCCCTTGCGGTCGACCGCTGATCAATTTCTTGTCATGGCGGTCGAGGTTAAAGGAGATCAATCGGTTGGCCATCTCGATGATCGGCCCGGTGGAGCGATAGTTCTTTTCGAGGTTGACGAGTTTGGCGGCTGGCCAGTCCTGTCCGAAATTCAGAATGTGTTCGACTTCGGCGCCGCGAAACCCGTAGATCGACTGGTCGTCATCGCCCACAACGCACAGGTTTTGATGGCGCTGGGCCAGTGCCTTGATGATGCGGTACTGGCAAGCGTTGGTGTCCTGATATTCGTCGACCAGAATGTGATCAAAGCGATTGGCCTCGCTGCGGCAAATTTTCGGAAACTGCTCGAACAGATCCTCGACCAACAACAGCAGGTCGTCAAAGTCGACGGCACCCTGTTGTTTGAGATGTTGCTGGTAACGGCGAAAGGCCGCGGCGGCCAGTGTCTGCAATTCGTCCTCGGCGACGATGGCGGCCTGGGGAGGGCGCAGGGCACGCGACTTCCAGGCACTGATCTGCCAAATCAGCTGGGCAGGTGTCATGGTCGATTCCGGTGCTCGGACTTCCCGCAAAACACGCCTGGCCAGGCTCTCCTGATCGCCGCGATTGAAAATGACGAATCGCAGCGGGTATCCGAGCTGTTGAATATGCCGTCGCAGGATGCGGACGCAGAGCGAATGAAAGGTGGAGATAACCGGTCGCTCGGCGGATTTCTTCCGCAATATGGCGCTGACGCGTTTTTGCATTTCGTCGGCGGCCTTGTTGGTGAATGTCACCGCCAGAATCCGCCCGGGCTGGATGCCGCTACGGATCAGGTTGGTGATCCGCACCGTTACTACCCGTGTTTTGCCGGTCCCCGCGCCCGCCAGCACCAGCAGCGGGCCATTCAGCGTTTGACTGGCCTCCTTTTGAGCGGCATTCAGACTGGCCACACGGTTCCTCGCAAATCCGTTGCTATTTTCACGATCAAGGACGGGCGAGCCATCATACGCGGCTGGATCTGGAATTGTCCAGCGGCTGAGTTGCACGGACCAATGGGACGGGGAGTGTGCAGATTCAACTCCCCCTGACCCCTCCACTGACTCGGTGGATTGCCCTGCGTTAATGGTCGCCTTGACCGTTTTTTGCGACAACGCGTATACTCGGATTCAGCTGGAGACGGCGCCTGCGACAGATGCCCTCCGGCCCCGGGAACCCGACACGGCAGCGAGGGAAGAGCGAATGGTCGGGTCGATCCCGCGCTGGCGCTGCGGTTTCTGTTTCCACTCCTGTGCTGCGGTTTTGAACCGAGCTCCCGAGGTAGATTTTTTTTGCGGCCATCGCCATACCTGACTCCGCTTGTCCCCGCGGCCATCAACATGAACAAAAAGAAACGCGAACTGGAAAAGAACGAACTTGCCGATGCGGTGACTGCGCATCTGGAAAATCTAAAGCCGCATATGACCCGTATCATTCTGATTGGCTGTGCCGTCATTCTGGGCATTCTGGCGGTCGCTTTCTGGATCAACAGCAGTCGCACGATTCGGGAATCCCGGTGGCGTGAGTATTTCACTTCCTCCCGATTTGCCGATCCCCGCGCGATGGATACCGTCGCCGAGTTGTATCCCAATACGACTCCCGGTCATTTTGCCCTGATCGGCGCGGCCGATGCCGACTCGATCGAGGCGTTCAGCAACCTGGCCAGCAGTCGGGAAGCTTACAACGAAAAACTCAAAAAGGCAGCGGAGCGTTACGAGCAAATTGTGGAGAGCACTTCGGAGGTCAATCCGTTTGCCCGCCTGCGAGCCACATACGCACTGGCCTACACCTACGAGTCGCTGGGTCGATTCAAGCGAGCTGAAAAGCTTTACCAGCAGATCATTGACGATGCCGGTGAAACGCCCGAGGGCGAATTGGCGGCATCCGCGCTGGTTCGCATCACCAACCCGAAAATGACCGCCATCTACACCGCCTTCGAAGCCTGGGAACCGCCGCCTTCGACAGCCCCGGGGCGACCCGGTGGATTGCCACCACGCCCCGATATCAGCTTCGGCGAAGAAGCTGAATCCACTGCAGCTGACGACGCAACGCCAGACGATGCTGCCAGCCCGGACGATCAGCCCGCTGATGATGAAACCGATGATGTGGCGGACCCGTCCGGCGGTGATGATGATTCGGC
Source organism: uncultured Pirellulaceae bacterium (assembly GCA_947258905.1). Classification (GTDB taxonomy): domain Bacteria; phylum Planctomycetota; class Planctomycetia; order Pirellulales; family Pirellulaceae; genus CAJQPP01. Next base: position 6,611 of record CAMYKF010000680.1, read on the forward strand.
CACTGATCCTGCCGCTGGCGACGGCAATTCTCCTCGTCCCTGATCGGCACGCCATGACCGTCTGGTCTCGAATTCGCGAGTCGGTCGGCGGCAAACGGGCCGGGCTGTCGCTGGGCAAGCGCGGCGAACAGGCGGCCGAGCGATTCCTGGCACGTCGCGGCTTGAAAATCGTCGCTCGCAGTTATGCCAATCACATCGGTGAAATTGATCTGATCGCCATTGATTTGCGCTCAAAACCCCGCACGGTGGTGTTCGTCGAAGTGAAGACCCGACAAAGCGATCTCAGGGGTCTGCCCGTCGAAGCGGTCGATGAACGGAAGCAGCGACAGATTACCGAAACGGCCCTCGTGTATCTGCGACAACATCATTTGCTGGAATGCCGTTTTCGCTTCGACATCGTGGGCATTATGTGGCCCGCAGAAACTCGTCGCCCCGAAATCAAGCACTATGTCAACGCGTTTGAACCGACCGGTCGGGGGCAGTTATTCGCCTGATGGCAATGCGGTCCGCCGCATGACTTGCTTCAGATGGTTGTTGCCTGGGGAGACGCTGCGGGATGGGTTACGGTGAATTGATGGCGATGGGTGCCGCGGCCTGCTGGGCATTGTCCAGCGTCATCTATGCCCGCGCGCGACTTTCCGCCTGGACGATCAACTTTGCCAAAAACGTGCTGGGCGCGATCCTGGTGTTCCTGAATCTGTGGCTGTTGTGGCTGATCACCGGTCAGGGCTTTCTGGTGTTCAGCGGGCAAGCCTGGTTTTATTTGGTGGTCAGCGGTCTGATTGGCATTGCGCTGGGCGATACCTGCTATTTTCGCAGCCTGCAGATACTCGGGCCGCGCCGCTCGCTGGTCGTGGCTACCACCGCGCCGATATTCGGAGCGGCGTTTGGCTGGTTGTGGCTGGACGAATGGTTGTCACTGAACAGCATGTTTGGCATTGGGATCGCCATTGTCGGCATTGGCATGGTGGTGGTGGAGAAGCGGGCTCGAGTCGAGGCGCCGGATCTGTTTCCGGGACGCGAACGAACCGGAATTTTGCTGGGGCTGATCGCTGCCATGTGTCAGGCCGCCGGCGGTGCCATCTCCAAACTGGGTATGCGCGAATGCTCGGCACTGGAAGCCACCTTTGTCCGCTTGCTGGCCGCGGTGGTCGTGGCCCTGATTATTTTTGGTGGCACGAGGCGACTCAAAAGCACTTGCCAGGACATTCTTAAGCCCGACAATTTTAAAAAGCTGTTGCCGGCAGCAGCGCTGGGTACGTGGCTGGGAATCTGGTTCAGCCAGATTGGATTCAAGTACGCCGATGTGGCGATTGCCACGATGTTGATGTCCACCAGTCCGCTGTTTGCCATTCCGCTGGTGCGGATGTTTGACGGCCATTCAATCTCACTCCGCGCCGTCATCTGGACTGCAGTGGCCATTTTCGGAATTACGATTGCCGTCAGTGCGTGATGGGTCAGGTTCCGTAGCGGTGCCTTCCAGCCGCCGTCCCCGGATCCATTCGGCGGCTGGAAGGCACCGCTACGACTGTTGTTGCTGACTCTGCAACTCAAGCGCCTGCTCAAGCGTGCGTTCCCAGTCCTCGGCGTACTGAATTGGGTCCACGCGGCCGATCGCGTGAAAAGCCAGTACCCGTTCCACATCCGACCCGGTCAGTCCATGCGCACGTCCTGACGCATCGGGCTGGTAACTGGTCAGTGTGTTAGCGAAGACCTGATCGAAATCGAGTCCCAATGCCCGGGTCGACTGCAGTGCGTCACGCAAGATGTCCGCCTTGTCGAATTCGAGGTACGGCAAATACAACTCGACCTTGTCCGCATCCCAGTTACCCGTCTGAAACGCCTGCCACAGGTCTCGGTAGAACTTTGGCCGGCAATCGGGATAAATGGCGTGATCACCCGAGTGCACGCCCAGACATAAACGAACCGGATGTGCCTGATTCTGTCCAATCGACCAAGCCACGGCATAGGCAATGGACGCAAAGATCGCATTGCGATTGGGAACCACCGTCTCTTTCATGTTGTCTTGCTCGTAGTGCCCGAGCGGGACATTACGATCCTGATCGATCAGGGCGGAATCGAGCAGCGGCCCCAGCGAGCTGAGGTCGACAATTTGGTAGTCGATGGGTTGACCATGCTGTTGCAGGTATTGGAGGTTGCGTTGCAGAAAATCCAGCTCAATCGCGTGTTTTTGACCATAACGAAAACTGATGCCGCAAACGGCCTGCCCCTCGGCCAGCAATCGTAACAGGAGACTGGTGGAATCCATGCCCCCGCTCAGACAGACAACGGCATGTTGTTTTTTTGGTTTCATGGGCCTTTTTCCCCAACTGCAACCGTACCTTGGCGGTCCACTTGGCAACTCGCATAATCAGTGTCTTCATCATCGGCGATTTTTGCCGGCGGGCAACACGGGCACGAGGCACGGACGACCATGGCCAGAAATGAACAACTGATTCGGCAGCACAAAATCCTGCAGATTCTCGAACGAGTCCGCTTTGGAAAAACGCTGGAGGAAATCCAGCAGGATGTCGTGGACGAACTCGGCCTGACATCCATTCACAAACGCACCTTGCGCCGCGACCTGGAAGCGCTGCAGGCCGCCGGCATCGATGTCCAGCAGCACGACACGCAGCGTGGCAAGGTCTGGAAACTAGGTCCGCTGGCCAAGTCCACAACCAAGATCAGTGTGTCATCTACCGAGTTGATCGCACTGGCCCTGGGTCGTCGGCTGATGATCCCGCTGGCTGGCACACCGTTCTATCGCGGTATCGAATCGTTCTGGAAAAAGGTGCAGGAGGAAATTCCCTCCAGCGTGCTGGACCACTACGAAAAGTACTGGAAAACCCTGAAGGTGCAGGGAGTGACGGTTAAATCCTACGAAGACCACCACGGCATGTTGAACACGATTCATCGCGCCATCACCGAGCACCGGGTGCTGGAAGT
>CAMYKF010000681.1 GCA_947258905.1 uncultured Pirellulaceae bacterium
CGACCCCTTTTCTTCACCTTTTCTTCACCCCAAAGGGCCGTGGCCGGCAATTGACTCCCGACCCCTTTTCTTCCACCACCCCAAAGGGCCGTGGCCGGCAATTGACTCCCGACCCCTTTTCTTCACCTTTTCTTCACCCCAAAGGGCCGTGGCCGGCAATTGACTCCCGACCCCTTTTCTTCACCCCTTCCAACTTTAACTGCCAGGCCAAAGGCTGCTGATGCAGTTTAAAGTTTAAGTTAAGGTTGAAGTTTACGTTAAGGGGCCCAATTGAGCGAGTTGGCCAATCCATGACACCCGCCAATCCAGACCACCGCAGCGCCGTCGTATTGATGATCGACGGGCTCAGTCCCCGTTATCTGTCGCCATACGGCTGCACGTGGGCCGGGACACCGGCGCTGGACTGGCTGGCGGCCGAGTCCATAACGTTTGAGCGTGCTGCGGCGGAAGCCACCGATCTGCCGTTGGCAACCCGATCGTTTCTCAGCGGGAGGCACCCTCTGGCCTGCCAGGCAAACGAAGCTTATCCGGCACTGGCAGGCTGCCGTGAAGCGGGCGTGGACTGCTGGCTGCTGACCGACGATGTCCAACTGCAACAATCGCTGGAGGCCGGCCAATCTCCTCTGGCGGATTGTTTCGATCACGTCGTCGCGTTGTCGGCAGGCGCTGATTTTGCCGACCAACTGGCAGGCGAAATCGACGAGACCCATTTAGCCAATTGCTTTGCCCAGGTCTTGCAGGAACTGCCGCAGCGCTCCCCGCCGTTCCTGCTCATCGTGCATCTGACCAGCCTGTCCGGCGTGTGGGATGCGCCCATGGCACTCCGCGAAAAGCACCGCGATGAAGAAGACCCGGACTTGCCGGAATTGGTCCGGCCGCCCAATTTTTCCAGCGAAGATGCTGCCATCGATCCAGACGAGATTCACGGATTCACTTGCGCGTATGCCGCACAGCTGGAAACACTGGATACGTGTCTGGACGTGTTGCTGGAGGAAGCCCGACAGGATGGCATGCTGGACAACATGCTGGTTTGCGTATCGGGGCTTAGAGGCTATCCGCTGGGGCATCATGGTTGGGTCGGACAGCACACGGATCATTTATTCAGCGATGCGACCAGCGTGCCGTTGTTTCTGCGAATCCCGCATTTCACTGCCGGACCATTTCGCGCGCATCAACTCGTCTCGCCGCGACAGATTGTGCCGTGGATCGCCGACTGGTTGACCGGCCAATCCGAAACTGCGGAAGACGAAGCCTTGCCCTCACTGGAATGCCGGGTGACCATTGGCGAAACGACGCGAACCATCACAACACCTGCCTGGCTGATGATCGATGACGGCGAGACCCAGCGGCTGTTTGTCAAACCCGACGACCGCTGGGACGTCAATCCGGTGCAGGATCGATGTCACTGGATTGTGGAAGAGTTGCTGCAACTGATCGAATTGGCCAGTGGCCAACTGGCCAATGACGAGCCGCTGGCAGTCGGTTCGCTAGCGGACGAACTCGTGTCGGGGCTGGGATAACTCGCGTAAACGTGAACTCAATCAGGGCCGGGAGGTCGCAATTCCAATCTGCCTAGGCGGTTGCGACACAGGCTGCTAGTATCCGCGACCCAATTCGCCGGTAACCATACGGCGAGCGATCGTTTTTTGTTCGGACAAGGAAGTCCGTTTGATCGAAGTGCGCTTGTATCCATGCAGATGCTCGGCCGGGCCCCGTTTCACGACAAGGAAGTGGGCGACCCGCTACCGGTACGTCATTAGCGCTGTCTTGCTGGTCGTTTTTGTTTTCGCGGGTCTGTTGCTGGCCTGCTCACCGGCGAATGCCCAGCGATTAAGGTCGCGGGGAGCCCGCGCGAACGGACCGTTTCAACCGGAACTCGTCAGGATCCGCGTGATCTGGGGCGGCGGCCAGCCACGAACCTGGGAAGGCCAGTTGCAACTGAGCGCGGGTAGTTTTGGCGAGCCCGCGCCGCTGGGCCTGGAGCCGGATGCCGGAGCGGCGATCCACCACTACGAAAACCGTATCGAGTTGCACGCGATTCGGTCCGCCGACTTTGCGGGATTTGACATCGACATCACCGCTCCGCGCAATGCCCGCTTGTCACTCGAGTTGGTCAGTGCCGAAGACCCCGGCAACCCGGTCTCACGCAGTCTCGACCTGGCTTCGTTACGCACCGACGGTGCACAGATCATGCTGGACGATACGCAAAACCGGATTGATATCCAGCCTGCGCCGGGGAGTGCGATTCCGGTTTCCATCGAGCGATCGCATCTTGTATTCGACCCCGGCGAGACTTTTGAATTCTCGATGTTGCCGATCGAATGGACGATGTCAAACGATCCGACCCTGCGGTTGCAGGTTGAATTGACCCGCGCGACCGATGGCGAGGCCTTGTGGAGCAATCAGTACAGCTTGCGGAGACGGGGAGTACGGGGCAAGTGGTCGCTGGATGTGCCGATGGCCATTCCGCTGCCGGCCGAGCAAGGCGTCTGTAACGTACGTCTGACGCTGAGCGACGAGTCGCTGTCGTCCCGGCTCAATTTCAACCGGCCGATGCCCGAGCGGGATATCCAGCTGGTGGTTGTCGACCGACGGCGAGACGACCCGGCGGACAACGCAGGGCTGACCGACGTCGCCATGTGGCAGGAAATCTACAACTCGGGACAGGAGCGCAGTCAATGGCTGGAACTGTTGCCGGAGATCCAGCCGTTTAGGACCTCGTCGGAGGAAAACGCCTTGCGAAACACGGGCAATTCCACACGGGAATTTGACGGTCGCGAATTTACCGAGTTCGCTCCGGGGGGCTGGCAGGCGATTCCGCTTGCCGTCGACCAATTGCATCGTCCGCATATCGTAGAGATCGAGTATCTGGCAGATGGACCGATGGCGCTGGGCATCAGCGTCTTGCAGCCGGATGCGACGGGGCAAGTCGGGCCGTTCGGAGCCGATTCGGGAATCAGCATTCCCGAGGGAGCAACGAGCGGAGAACCCGCCGTGCGCAGGCACCGCATTTTCTTCTGGCCCAACCATGAAACGCCTTACTTGCTGTTTGCCAACCGGCATGCCGAGCGCGCCGCGTCGATCGGCACCATTCGTGTGCTGGCCGGACCGGAGCGTCTGGCCGAGACCTTGACCCCGGAATCGTCAGTGCCATCGCGGCAATACATGGCGTTTTACGAAAAGCCGTTGTTCGCGGATAACTTCTCGGTCAGGCAACTCGTCGATCCGCAATCAGGCCAGCCGTGGCATGACTGGCAGTGGTTTCTGGAAGGCGCGGATCGCTGGACCCAGTATCTGAAAGCCAACGGTTACACCGGCGCGATGTTGCTGGTGGCCGGCGACGGCAGCGCACTGTATCCATCGTCCTTGTTGCAACCGACACCGCGTTTTGACAGCGGCGTATTTTCCACGACCGGTGCTGATCCGCTGCGCAAGGATGTCGTGGAGATGCTGTTGCGGGTGTTCGAACGGGAAGGGCTGACGCTGGTGCCCGTGCTGCATTTCAACACGCCGCTTCCGGAACTGGAGAAAACGGGAACCGATACGAGGGCTACAGGCATTCAGCTGATTGATCTGCAGGGCAACACGCGAGTGGCTGCGTTTCGTGATTCCCCCACATCGATGTCGTTGTACAATCCGCTCGATCCGCGTGTCCAAACAGCGTATGACAACGTCGTGCAGGAATTTGCCGAGCGGTATCACGGGCATACGTCGATCGGCGGCATCGGTTTCCTCATGTCACAGGATTCGGTGCAGGTGTTGCCTGGCCAGACGTGGGGTGTGGACCGTGATACGCTGTCGCGTTTTCAGGCCGTCCATGATCTTCCGACGGGCGACGAGCAGGACGCTGGGCAGGCCGTCGATTTTCTCTCCAGCCAGCAGCGTCCGGTGTGGCTGAAATGGCGGCAGCAGGAAATCGGCAGCTGGCTGCAAGGTTGGAAACGGCACGCCGAATCGCTAAACAAGCAGGGCAAGGTGTTTTTGCTGGGTGGCGATCTGTTGCAAACGCAGGATGCATTTTCGGCGCTGGCCCCTTCGCTGCGTCGCACAAGCAGCATGTCCGACGCCCTTTCACGCATCGCCTTTCCGGTGCAGACGGTGGCCGAAGATCCGGATCTGGTTTTCCTGCAGCCATTCGAGATTGCGCCCGAGCAATCCCTGGCAGCCGCACGGCTGAACATTCACCTGGACCACGCGACGGATCAACGGCAGGTGTTTCGTGACATGAACGCAGCCGGCGTGCTGTTCTCGCACCGTTATTCATGGGCCCAATTTGACCAGCTGCAAAAACAAAAGCTGTTTGGCGTCGCGCAGAACCGGGCTTTGATGCGGTTGCAGCCACTGGTGCCCGGGGCGCAGTGGAATCGCAAGCGACTGGCCGACGGTTTGATGCAATGCGATGCGCGTTACCTGATTGACGGAGGATGGCTGGCGAATCTCGGTCAGGAACAGCATCAGGCCAGCTTGATTGAACAATTTACGCGTCTGCCAGCGGTTCCGTTTGCCGATGTAGACAACGCCTCGGGACCCGATGGCGAAGCGAGGTCCGCCAATGGCGTGGTGGTGCGTCAGGCCGTCGTCGAGGGAGCCAACTACTTTTATGTACTTAATCCGACGCCGTGGAAGGCCCGGGTCACGATCCAGTTGTCGGGGCGGCAAACCGTGATTGAATCGCTGGGCACTCATGAGTTCACGTTTGATCTGGAAAGCGATCTGCCTCAGGTATCCTTCGAGATCGAACCGTTCGACATGCGGGCCGGTTACGTTGACGAATCGATCGGCCTCGAAGGGTTCAGCGTTGAATTGCCCGAGCATGTGGCCAGCGACCTGCAGGATCGATTGAATTCACTAATCGCACGGGTCAGTCGGGCGGAACAAGCCGCTCCAATCGACGTGCTCACCAATCCAGGCTTCGAAGTCGGCGACACGACCGACGATCCTGCCGGGTTCGGCTGGTACTATGACAGCCGCCTGAACGAGCGGGTCACGCCGCGTCGCGACGGTTCGGTACAGGGCGAGTCGGTCTTGACTTTGACCAGTGATGGCGATCCAACCTGGATTCGCAGTAACGAATTCGCCATCCCCGAAACGGGGCGTCTGTCTGTTTCGGTGATGCTGCGGACCGACCAGCCGGATGTCCAGCCGCCGTTGCGTATTTCGGTACAGGGCAGCGATGGCCGGCACGTGTACTATCGCTACGGCAATGTCGGTGGTGAGGAACGACGTGTGACGGACCAGTGGCAGGAATTCGCGGTGCACTTCGACGACTTGCCATTGCCGGGCGACCAGCCCGTGCAAATCGGGTTCGACCTGATGGGTGCCGGACAGGTGGATATTGACAGTGTGCGGGTTTACGACCGCTGGCTGGACGAGCAGGACGGTCGTGCCCTGACCCAGCTGCTGGCGCTGGCGGGTTTCCAGCTGAACAATCGCCAGAACGCCGATCGTTGCCGACGCATTCTGGACAGCTATTGGCCACGTTTTCTCGATCAGTTCTTTCCGGAGGAAACCGCCCAGCCTCCCGCCGAAGTGATCGCCAACGAGTCTGGCGAAAATCGTTCACCGCGTTCTTCGACGGTGCCCCAGGACGCGGTCCAGCCGCGGCGCTAGTCACGGTGACTGTACAATGGCCTTCCCAGGCCGTCGATCGCGTCCTTCCCCGGCGGCCTGGGAAGGCCATCGCACTGGCTAAACAAGGCTTGGAAATCTTTTTCAAAAATCTTTTCCGGAATCTGAATCCGGATCCCGACGGGCGGCGAAAGCCCTCTCATGTAAGCGGGAGATCGGCGGTCAATGGTGATCGCCAGACCCGTCCCGCAATCAAATCAGGCAACCCCTCAGACAAAACAAGGGAAATCAAGATGTCGAAAACGATCGTAACTACCTGCTGTGCTTTGGTTCTGTTCGCCACCTCCGCTGTATCGGCTCAATGCCCGTCACAGCAGCGTGAGATGACCACTTCCATCGCGGCTACCTCGGTCAGCCACGCTCAGGAAGCAGACATTGTCACAACCGCCGTCAACGCCGGCAGCTTCAAAACTCTGGCCGCTGCCCTGACCGAAGCCGGTTTGGTTGAAGCTCTGCAAGGCGAAGGCCCCTTCACCGTATTTGCTCCCACCGACGACGCCTTTGCCGCACTGCCCGCCGGCACCGTCGAAGAACTGCTGAAGCCCGAAAATCGCGAAAAACTGCAAGCCATTCTCACGTACCACGTTGTATCCGGCAAAATCATGGCTGGAGACGTACTTAACGCCATGGAAGTTGAAACCCTGCAAGGCTCCAAGGCCCCAATCGGTTTGACGATCGGCGGTGCAAACATTATCAAGACAGATATCAACTGCACCAACGGAGTCATCCACGTCATCGACGCGGTGATCCTGCCTCCTCAGTAGTTGATGGCGGAACGGTGGCTCCTGTCACCATGTTGCTAATATTAACCCCATCGAGTCGCACAGATTTGATGACCGAGTTGTCAGAATCCCTGTTGCAACGAATTGGCAGTGGCGACAAGTCCGCGGTATCCGATTGTCTTGATCGGTACGGCGGACTTGTTTGGTCACTGGCACGTCGCTTCACCAGTTCCCAGGCAGACGCCGAAGACGCGGTGCAGGAGATTTTTATCTCGCTGTGGAAGTCGGCTCAGCGATTCGATCCTGCCAAGGCCTCGGAGGTCACCTTTGTGGCCATGGTGGCCCGCCGCCGCCTGATTGACCTGAACCGCAAACGTCAGTCAGCCGCTGCGGTTTCGTCACAGTCTCTGGACTCGGTCGAGCCGGCCGCGCTGAACGATCCGACCGATAGCGTTTCGATCAACGATGAAGCGGCTCAGGCACTACAGGTACTGAACGAATTGCCTGATGAACAGGCGCAGGCCATCAAGTTGTCCGTGTACAGCGGATTGACCCATAACCAGATCGCCGAACGGATGGGATTGCCGTTGGGCACCATCAAAACCCATATCCGTCGCGGGCTGGTCAAGGTCCGCGATCGACTGAAACCCGTGATCGCAGACCAGGGAGGGCAAGTGTGATGAGCATGCATCCATCGTCTTCCGAACTCGAATACCTCGACGACTTGCTAATCGAGCAGGCAGTTCACGGCTTGTCTGATGCCGAGCGCGTCGAACTGGACCAGTTGTCCCGCCGTTTCAAGGTGACCGACGATGATCGCTTCGAGTCGGCGATTGCCGCACTGGATCTGGCAGCGTATTGCGGCCAGCGGCCCGATGAAATGCCGGCGGACTTGCGTCAGCGAGTGCTGGAAGACGCTCCTCATTACGTAACGGCCGAAGATCCGGCGTCCGCACTGGATTCCGGCGAGATCGACAGGGTCGTGTTGCCCATGTCGACCCTGCAGCCGCCAAAGCCTGCCGTCTGGACGTCACGGGAGAAGTGGTTTGGGCTGGCCGCCGCCGCCAGTTTGCTGATCGCCCTGGCAAGTCTGCTGGGATTATTCGGATCGCCGGGTGGTTACGAGCAACCGGGCCGGACGATACCCAGTCTGGCTCAGCAATATCAGGATCTGGTGGACAGCGAGGGAACCGTTGCGGTTGCCTGGGCCGTCAATGACAACTCCGGTGGTTCGCAGCCCGCTGGCAATGTCGTGTGGAACAACGACCGGCAGGAAGGCTTCATGCGTCTGGACGGTCTGGCCGTCAACGACCCGACGGTCGAACAATACCAGTTGTGGATTTTTGATTCGGCACGCTCAGATGAACTTCCCGTTGATGGTGGCGTTTTCGATGTGACATCCGAGGGCGAAATCATCATTCCTGTTGACGCCAGGTTGCCAATCACCGAGGCAACCAGGTTCGCGATCACGATCGAACAGCCGGGTGGTGTGGTCAAGTCCGAGCGGGAACGTCTGCCGTTGCTGGCCGTGATCGAGGAAGCGGCGGCCCCCTAGCTGCATTCCTTGCAGCTAACGCGATGAACGAGGCGGCTCACCGCGTTTCACTCGTCAACGTGCGAGTTCTTGATCTGGAGGTCAACTATTTCCCACCCGATACTGCATCGGATGATCGGCGGCTGGTACGACGGGCAAGTAGCCGGATTCGCAAGAATTCGGGCCTTGTCGCACCGGAACGCCCGAAGTTTTGCGAACTTCGGCTACGGCAACTTCGGCTACGAGCCAGATGAATTACTCGCCTCCCTCGACGTTTTCCTGCAGCCACTGGATGCCGCGGCGAATGTTGCCGTAGGGATCGTCGACCCAGCCGTGACCGCCACTGTACAGTTGCAACCGTGTTTTGGCTCCGGCATTTCCCAGTTGTTCGACGGCGACCCGCGCGTGCCGGTCGATGGGAATCCAGTCGCCTGGTGAGTGCAGAATGAAATAGGGATGTCCCTCGGCGCCGGAGATGTCCGAAATATTTTGCGGATGAAAGACGCTCATCGCCACAAAGGTGCCGGTTACCGGACTATCATCCAGAACCGAGTTGACGTACAGCGGGGGTCCTCCGGATGACCAGCCAAGTGCAAACACGTTTTGTTCGTCAATTTCGGTGCAGGTTTTCAGATCCTCAACCGCGGCCTTGATGAATTGCTCGGTGGTGAACTCGCCGTCTTGCGGGTTTAGTTTCTCGCTCGGCCAGACAACGCGGTTCTCATCGTCAGACCAGACTGGAGCAACCAGTTGCACTGCGACATAGTCTTCGGGCAAGGCGTGCATGTGAATCCGGCGACAGAACGGATGAAAATCGGCTGACCCATCGCCACCGGGCAGAATCAACATGACTTTCCAGCCGGACTCGGGCATGGTCGCGCCCTCGCGTGGTCCGATCTGAAAGTATGATTGTTTCTCATCACCGTCGATCGTTCGCTGCTCGGCAGGAAAGCCTTCAAACTCCTGTTCCTGCCGGCGGGCGTCGCGGACTTTTTCGGAGTCACGGAAACTGGCGACGGCGGCCGTGAGATCCGGGATCGGTGTGTTCTGTGCATCCTCCGGGAATCCGGACTTGTTGTCGGCCCACCACTGTGCCCACCATTCAGGAGTCTGGGCATCGTTGGTGTCGATTCCGGTCATTCTTTCCCATGATTCCTCACGCATGTCGACGCAGCGTGTTGACTCATCGGCCAGCATCCAGCCGACTAGCACGGGAATGACACGGGCGTCGTTATGTTCGCAAAGGGCATTGCCCAGGTACTCGATGTCATACCCGGCCCACGACGGACAGCCTTGCCTGACCCATTCGATCTTGCCTTCCAGCGTGTCGAGCGATTCGGGATACGGTTCGTAGTTCAGGGCATATTGCGTCTTGGCGATGTCAGGTATTAGCGTTTGCCGGGCTGCTTCGGAGTAAAGGGTCTTGTTGCGTTCCCACCAGCGTCGCCACCACGGCCCATCGTGGTAGGGGTTGTAGTCCACTCCGGTGACATCACGCAGCAGATACGCGCCGATGCCGAATACGGCGTTGTAAGAATTGTCCGAGTCGATTAAGCCGATGTATTTGGGAATATCGGTGTCGGGACGCGGCGTATTGAGCGCCATGTGTTCGATTGAGTCAATAATCGAGTCGCGCGCCCGCTTGTCATTCGGTTTTGGGCAATTCCGGAATCGGTGTGTTGCGAACCGATTCCGGAAAGCTGTCTTTGTTGGCTTCCCACCAGCGTCGCCACCAGGCTCCATCATGTGTCGGCATAAACTGAACACCGGTCAATTTGGTCAGGCTATCCCCGCCGATCCAGCGAACCGTCTTGTAGGAATTGTCCGCATCGATAATCCCGATCAATTTGGGGATATCAACGGCGGTCAGGTATTGTGAATCGCCTCTTTCAATGCCGTCGATAATTCGTTCGTACAAATCCTCGGAAACGTCGTTGTTGGCAAGGAACTCGATCTTGCCGTCCAGCGTGTCGAGGATTTCGGGCAGGGGTTCATAGGATCGGCCGTAAGCGGTCTTGGGCAAATCGGGAATCGCAATAGTTTGCACTTCGGGTGGATACGAAGACTTGTTTTTCTCCCACCAGCGTCGCCACCAGGCACCGTCACTTAATCGTGTGTACTGCACACCGGTGATGGCGCGCAGGCAGCTCCCGACGTCGGAAATCATTTGCGAAGAGTTATCGGCGTCGAGCACGCCAATCAGGACCGGGATCGCGGAAGGATCGGAGTGTTCGTCTTCGATTTCATCAAGGGCTGCACCGATATCCAGGCCGGCCGCTTGCCGCTCACGCATCCAGTCCAGCTTGACATCCAGTCGTTCCATGCCCTCCGGGAACGGAACGTAGCCCTTGCCATGGGCCGATTTGGTCAGCACCGGAATTTCCATTTCCTGAACTTCGGCCGGCAGCGTTTCCCTGTTCTGCTCCCACCAGCGTCGCCACCAGGCACCGTCGTGATACTTGCGATAGGACACGCCAGTGACGTCGGCCAGGCCAAAATAGCCTGCTCCGTAAACTGTGTCGTAACTGTTGTCAGCGTCAATGATGCCAATCATGGTCGGGATGATCATCGGGTATTTTGTTTCACCCAGATTCGTGGCAATTTTCCACAGTTCGGACCTCAGTTTTGAGGCATCTCCGTCGTCGGCCACGGATGCTTCCCACATTTCAACCATCTTTTCAAGTTCCGCATCCAGCGCGATACGCATCGACTGGGGTGAAATCGCGTGCTCGTTCAACAATCGGCCGATCACCGGGCTGCTAAACGAAATCTGGCCGCTACGCAGCATCAAGTCCAGTCTGGCGGTTAGCCCCGCATCAGCAATTGCCTGCTTGAACACGGGACTGTGCCGCGAGCCCTCGCTGATCCGGGTTAATGTAGTTTCCAGATGAATCGAGTCGCTGCCTTCCAGTTCCCCAATGATCTGTTGAGCCAGGTTATTCATTATCTGTTCATACGTTTTGCCGCGGTTCATCTCGCGCCAGTTTGCGTACGCCTGAGCATTCGGGAACTTCTCCAGCGTCATCCATTCCAGGTAAGCGCGAGCGGTTTCCTGAAGGTTGGATTCAGCGGACTGCATGCCCAGTTCGAGAATGTCGAAATATTTGGGGTGCACCGATTCGATAAAGAAGCCGGGTGTAAAGCCCTTCATGATTTGCCGTCGCACGTCCGGCCCAACGTCATTCCAGCATGCACGCAGAATCCGTAGCGGTCGCTCGCCTTCCATGGAGGACATGGTTGCACCGATGCTGGCGCCGACATTCCAGCGTGCATCGTTCGGGATCGATTTCAGGTGAGCAATCCATTGTTCATCAGGCGAATCCAGCGTGATGACGGCTGCTTCCGCCACCTCGGGCGGTGTGTCAGCAAGCTCGCGAGCTTGCTTGACAATGCGGAACACCTCGTGGTTCTCCTTCACAAAACCTTCATCCCGCCAGGTGGCGAGCAATTCTTCAATGCCGCCGTTCAACCATGAATCGCGAGCAACTCGCAAATGGATGTACATGCTCTGGTGGTTGACGATGTCGGCGATCAAACCGTGTACGTTGCGTGTTTGCAGGTTTCTGGCTTCGTCCAGCCGCCTGTTGATGTGGCGGGCTACGATGTCGTCGGCCAACAAACCGGACGTCGTTGAATACCACTGGCGATACCCTTCGGGATCCCCCTCAAAGTTGCGACCGATCACGCCCTCGATATAGCTGGCAGCAAAATTGCGACTGCCACTATCCGGTGAGCTCATACCCAGGTTCATCACCTGGAAGAAGTGCGAGTTGATCTCAGCGTGAGGGTAATAGCCTTTGAGAATTTGCTTGCGAACGCTGATCTGGATGTCGTCCCAGCAGCTTTCCAAAATCCGGAAGCCCCGCCCCTCGGGCAATTGGGCAAGTGCCGCCCCGAGATTTCTGCCGACAAACCAGCGCGCCGTATTGGGGACGCTGGTTAAGTGCTGAACCCACTGCTCGTCCGTCTTGTCTTCGGTATTCTCCGCGGATCCCGATTCGGCGACATTCGCCGATTCTTCGTTCGCGGCATTCGGCGAAGCCACTGGAGCATGTGTGCGTAGCAATCCCGTCAGCACAAAACTCATCATTGCCAGCACGACAATCAAGGACGTGAACGCTGATCCAGCGCGTGGCGTGCGGCCAGACTCGGACAGGATCAAGGAAACGCGTTCCTTGATGTTGGAATGCCGGGTTGCCATCGCAGAGAATCCCGGCCGACGCGGATTGGGTGCAAAGGCGATCAGGGATTCAGCAAACTTTTCAGGCGCGTCGGCAAACCGAACCGCCCACGCATCGCAGGCAATCTCGGAAAGTCGATACATACGGTAGCAGCAATAGTGCACCAGCGGATGCCAGGGCAACAAACAGCGTGTGGTCTCGGCAAGCAGTGCCGACCAGTGATCACGGCGTTTCCAATGCGCCAATTCATGCGTCAGGATGGCCCGCCAATCCAGTTCCTGATTGTATTCGGCCGGAATGATGATCATTGGCTGGCCCCAACCGCTGATAACCGGGCACCCGATTCGTTCGGAGCGGCGCAATTGCACCGGTCGGGTTAGGCCAAGATCGCGACAGGCTCGACTCAATGCTGCCTGAAGCTTGTTGTCTGCAGCCGGCTGGCTCGTGCGAGTGATGCGCAGGGCAGACAAACCCCCGATGATCAATCGCAACAGCAACCATAACGATCCGGCTGCCCAGGTAGCGATCAACAACGCCCACCAGGGTACCGCTAAGAACCAGGGAGAGTTGTTGGTGACCGAATTGGCAGGTATCACCGGTTGGCCTGGCAAGGCTGCAACCTGGCTTGGCGTTTTGGATTGCGGCTCCTGCTGGACAGCAACGTCGTCTGTCGCGGCGGGCAGTGTTTGCCACGATGCCGCCGGCGGTCCTGCGGTCATTCCGGGTGTCTGGTGATTCATGGCCGCCGAGTCCGCCGACTCAGGCACCGGGCTCATCGGCGAGGAAGGCATGTCCGCCTGCGCTGATGGTTGCGGCGAGGCTTCCGGTAGCGGGCTGTCAGTGATTGC
>CAMYKF010000682.1 GCA_947258905.1 uncultured Pirellulaceae bacterium
TACCTGGGTGGCGGCACCCCCAGCCGGCTGCCGGCGCAGGCGTTGTCAGTGCTACTCGGTCTGGTCGATGACCATTTTGAGCTTGCGGACCAGTGCGAGTTCACGATCGAGGCCAATCCGGAGGACTTACCGGGCGAGATTGGCCGTGTCATTGCCGATTCGCGGATCAACCGGATCAGTCTGGGAGTCCAGTCGTTTGATGCTGACAAACGTCAGTCGCTGGACCGGGACCACACCGATGCGCAGATTGCTGCCGCCATTGAATTCTGCAGGCAACAAGCCGCAAGTTTCTCGCTGGACCTGATCTTTGCCGCCCCCCATGACAGCCTGGATATCTGGCAACGGGATATGCAGCAGGCATTGGCCAGCGGCGCACAGCATCTGTCGACCTACGAACTGACCATCGAAAAAGGTACCTTGTTCTGGAACCGGCAGCTGCATGGCCAATTGCCCAAACCCGATGAGGAGCAATGCGCCGGCTCCTACGAGATGACCGTCGACACATTAACGGCTGCTGGACTGGAGCATTACGAGATTTCCAGTTTCGCGAGGCCGGCACACCGCAGTCGCCACAATCAAACTTACTGGCGTGGCGAATCGTATTGGGCGTTTGGACCCGGAGCCTGCGGACTGGTCGACCGACGAAGGTACACCAACCACCGCAGCACAAGTCGTTACCTGAAAGCGGTCTTGTCGGGGCAATCGGCCGTTGAAGAGGAGCAGCAATTAACGCCGCGGGAATTGGTGCTGGAGCGCGTGGTTTTTGGCCTGCGCATGATCGAGGGAGTCGACCTGGTTTCGTTTCACGCAGAAACCGGAATGAATTTGCACGATGTCGTGCCGGATCAGTTGCTGAGCGACTTGCAGGATCAGGGCCTGATTGATTTGACGCCGGGCTGGTTGAAATTGACGCGTCGCGGGTTGCTGCTGGGCGATTGGGTATGCGCAAAGATCTACAGGCCGTGAGCTGCTGACGCCGCCTTCGTGGCAACCGCACATGTGCACACTTTGGCGCTGGACATTGGACGTTCAGTAGTTCAAAAAACTGAGCCGAACGCGCTAGCGTCGGGTCTTTCAGGCGGCGTTTTCCCAAAGAAACCCGAGGCTTGCGCCTTCGGCTCAGTTCAAGTCGACGGTTTTTGGAACTACTGACATTGCCTATTGGACGGACATTCCCTGCCGCCCGGGAACCGCAGAATGTCGAACCAGGAATGTCCAGCCGAGGCAATGCGGCATGCTAGTCGTCGGAAGTCTGGCGACTTTCGCTACGGGATTGACGAAGTGAACACAGCTGAACTTCGCTAGGGATTGGATGAGCTGCCATCGGCGGGATTGCTGGTCGGGGGCACCGTTTGATCCTCGCCGGGATCGCCTTCTGGCGTTTCCGGTTCTTGAGTTTCCAGTCCAATCGTGGCGCGGGAAACGATTTCATGCAGGAACTCATTGCCTGAATACTTGTCGACGATGTCACGCCAGATGGCCCGTGCCTGGCGATGACCTGCGGGGGATTCCTGCAACTCGTCGGCTTCGTCCAGCAACCTGCGCAACTCGTCGCGTTCGCTGTCCGCTACCTGCTTTGCCACGACGAGCTGGTCCAGCCTGCTTTTGGCTTCGTCGTAGACATATGCGACCTGGTTTTCGTGGTCGTATTTGTCGACGAGTTCCTTGTAAAGCACGATGGCCTGATCATAGCGACCGAGCTTCTGGGCTTCGTACGCCCGGTGAAAACGGCGAATCTCGGGTTTGTCGAGTCCGGTAATGCCCTGATTGTCCAGGCGGTGCAGCATCGACTTGCGGCGCGCCACGAAGTACTTCTCTTCCGCCTCGGTCGCCAACGCGTCATCGGACGAAGACATCACACGTTCGTACAATCCACGCGCCTCGCGCCAGTCGTTGTGGTTTTGCGAACCCAGCAATCGATCGGCGCGTTGCATCAGTTCACCGTGATCGGCGGCGAAAGGCCAGAACATGACCAACGCGATAATGGCGGCGATCATGACGAGCCCGCCAACCAGGAACGGCACACTTTGCAACAGCGGACCGGCTTCCTTTTTCGGCCTGGTCTTTTTGATGCCCAGGGCGCGGCGCGCCTCGGATTTGTCGCGCCCAGCCGTTAATGGGCTAAATCCACTGGTCATTTCCGCGACGGCCGCCGTTTTACTCTGATCCACGGTGCGTATTTGTTCCAGCGTCATTACCACGGCGCGGGCACTGTGCGGCCGACGACGCGGGTCGGGCATGATCAGCCTGGCAACCAGCTTGTCCAGCCAACCGGGGCAGGTCATGACGTGATCGGTAACGCGTGCGACCTTGCTGTCCTTCTTGTCCCGGACCAACTGGCCCATCGTCTGCGGCTGGAAAGGCAAATGGCCGGTGAGCATTTCGTAGAGGATGACACCCAGCGAATACAGGTCGGATTTGGGTGTGGCCCCTTCGCCCAGCAGTTGTTCGGGGGCCATGTAGGCGGCCGTTTCCAGCGATGCACGTTTGGCAGCGTCCCAGCGTCGCTTTCTGGAACGATTCAGCCGCAGATCCGCCAGCTTGACGACACCATCCGGCTGGATGATGACCTTGTCGGTGGTCAGTTTGCTGTGAATGATCTCGTTGTGGTGCAGGTATTCCAGAGCCTTGGCGATCTGGGTTCCATAATCAATAACCTGATCGGCTGCCAGTCGCCCGCGCCGCGCCAGCATGGCAGAGAGTGCTTCGCCTTCGATCAATTCATGGGCAAAAAAGACCTTGTCGGTCTCCTCGGCGACACCGGCACCATACAGCTTGACGATGTTGTCGTGATCCAGTTGCTTGACCACGACGACTTCCCGGTTGATTTTCGCCAGGGCTTTTTCACGCTCCACGTCGGGCGGCAACCTGATGAATTTCAGCGCAACATCAAGGTGCTGTTCAACCTGACGCGCATGGTAAACGTGATGCCGCCGGTGGGCACCCAGTTTCCTGATGACCAGAAAGGGCCCGACTTGTGTGTTTTCCACGTCAACACCTGGCATGGAAACAAGGAGATGTGAAAAGCGATGCAGGACTTGCCAGGTCCGCCAAAGACTTGCCAGGTCCGCCAAAGGCCAAAGTAGACTTTAAATTATAACTGGTCCGCCGCCGATTACCACGCAAACGGGCCGCCTAATTGACTATCCCTGCGGGAATTGGCGGCAATATTCGTAAACGGCCATGCACGCCGCCGTGGCCACGTTGTAGCTGAACGGCTGGCCAAATACAGGAATCTCCACAACGTGATCCAGCAAATCCAGTTGCTCCGGTGGAATGCCCTGACGCTCGTGGCCAATGACCAGCGCGGTACGCTGTTCAAATTCAAACTCAAACAGCGAACTTGAATTTGTCGTCTGTTCCAGTCCGACCAGCGAATACCAGTCGGATTTGAGGCGTTTCAGCACCGGCACCAGCGAGCCGCGTGTTTCAATATCGACGAAGTCCGCAGCCGCGCGTGCAATGTCGGCATCGATGGAATATGGCCGGCAGGCAATGATCTTGCGAATGCCAAAACAGCCGGCCAGCCGTACAATGCGAGACAGGTTGACATTGCTGCGCAGCGACGGGCACACCACGATCAACTCGCGCTCACGTTCCAGCCGGGATGGCGGTTTGTGACGTTGATGAACAAACCGGCTCATGGCGCTTACGACAATCGCCAGACATCCAGACCGATGACCATCACCATCAGCCCGATCAGAAACACAAATCCCAGCACCGTGAGAGCTACCTGCAGCTTTTCGTTAACCGGCCGCCGGAAAATGCCCTCGTAAGCCAGGAACACCATATGCCCGCCATCCAGCACCGGGATGGGCAGGAAGTTAATAATGGCCAGGTTTGCGCTTAACAGAGTCAGGAACAACAGCAGGCGACTGGTACCCTGAGTCGCTTCGGAGGTCGCGACTACGGCGATCGTACCCGGGCCACCAAAATTGGTCGGCGACAGTTGTCCGCGCACCAGTTTCTTCAGGAACTTCAGCACGCGTGACGCGTCATCGACGGTTTGTCGAAGTCCGTTTTTTGTGGCAGCCCACAACGAAGCGTCCTGATAAAACTCCTGGGCTACCTCGGGAATAAAACCGCGTGTCTCCAAATACAATCCGTCCAGCGTCTGCACATCAAGTTCCATCGTGACAATCTGGCCGTCCCGATCCACATCCAGCCGTACCTTCGACCCCGGCGCAAGCAATTGCATGTTGGCATGAACCGCTGGCCAGCTTTCGGGGAATTCCCGCAAGTCGGCTGTTTCCATCACGCCCTCGAATCGGGGCAATGCCTGTTGCTCGGCCGTTGGCAGCGGCGTTGCCGAGACAATGCGATCGCCGGGCCGGGGGCGGTTTTCGCCCTGGCCACCCGAAACGATCACGTTTTCAACTTGGAAGTTGACGCCTAGCGATTCCACCGTCAAACCGTATTTGCCGTTGAGCAACGTCGGTGAATTCGGCAGCACGGGCGTCAGCGTGAATTCTTTTTCCACCGCGTCATCGGCTCCCGCCTCGTAGCGGGACACGGTGACCGCGGTTTCCGTGCCGGCCCGCGCCAGCGGCAACAACCTGAGTTGCAGCGTAAACACATCGCCGATCGGCTGGCCATCAAGTTTCAGCAGTGTATCGCCGGGGCGAATTCCGGCTTGCTCGGCAGGTGAGTCCTTGCGCAATGCCCTGATCGGACCAGGCTGCAGCTCGATACCCACCGAACGAACGGGATTGGCCGGCATCAAAATATCAACCAGCTGACCATCGTCCCCGCCTCGCTGCACTTTGATGTTCACGTCCTGGTCGGCAAAGCGGGCCAGCAGCGTGGTCATTTCGTATCCGTTGGCCACCGGGTGGCCTTCGATTTCCAGGATGCGGTCGCCTGCTTCCAGCGGCGGTTGGGAACGCGCAGCCGCCTGACCTGCGATCACCGGATCGGCACTCATGGTCGTGCCCAGCATCGGCTCAATTCCCAGGGACTTGAGGTTGCCGCCGCCCTTGATACCAATCAGGTTGCTGGCTGCTTCGATTGATTCCCGCGTGGGAGAAGCGCCGGGCCGGGCGACTTCCATTTCCAACGGACCGTCGTAGCTGTCCAGTACGATGAGTTCACGCAGGTGGTTGAAGTTGAAATAGACGTTCGGATCATCCGTGCGGTAACCGCTGATTTCATTAATCCGCGAACCGTCCAGGTTGTTTTTCCAGGCGGGCGAGCCGGGGACCGTTTTACCAATCTTCGGTGGCTCGTAATTCACACCCAGTGTGAAAGCGATCGCGGCAAAGATGACGGCGAAAATCAGGTTCATAATTACGCCTGCCGAAATGATCAACATGCGTTGCGGCACCGTCTTGGCCATGTAGCTGCGAGGATCCAGTGAGGTCCCGTCGACGCCATCGCCCTCGGACATCATGGCCCGCTCGCGTTCCTCGGCCATCTTGGAAGGATTGTCATCCTGACCCAGCATCTTGACGTAACCGCCCAGCGGCAGGATGCCGATACCGTATTCGGTTTCGCCGCGCTGAAAGTGCAACAGCTTGCGGGGAATGATGACGCGATCGCCAATCTTGATATCAAACGCATCAAAGCCGACGTAGAACTTCTCACATTTGACCCCGCATGACTTGGCGGCCAGAAAGTGTCCGAGTTCGTGCACAAAAATTACGGCACCGAGTCCAAACACCACCTGCAATACGGCCCACCACCAGGCCGGATCAAGCCAGCCTGAGAGTGCGGCGATCAGGCTAAAATCCACTTTCCTGTCTCCTCGCGCGCCCAACGATCCATTTCGAGGATCTGTTCGATCGTTGGTTGCGGTTCAAAAGCATGTTGTTGAAGCACGTCCTGACAAGCACGTACGATATCACAAAATCCGATTTTTCTGTCCAAAAATGCAGCTACTGCCGCTTCATTCGCTGCGTTCAGCACTGCACCGGCAGTGCCAGCCTGGCGGGCGACCTGCAGCCCCAGGGCAATCGCCGGAAATCGCCCGATATCCGGCGGACGAAACTCCAGTGACATGGCGTCCTGAAACATCATGCGGCGGGCAGGTCCTGTGACCCGGTCGGGCCACGTCAGGGCATGCTGGATCGGCAGCTTCATGTCCGGCGGGCTCATCTGGGCAATCACCGAACCGTCCACGAATTCCACCAATGAGTGTACGATGGATTGCGGGTGTACGACCACCTCGATTTGATCGGGCGACAGATCAAACAACCAGCGGGCCTCGATGATTTCCAGGGCTTTATTCATCATCGTTGCCGAATCGATACTGATTTTCTGTCCCATATCCCACGTCGGATGCGCCAGTGCCTGTTCGGCCGTAACCAGCTGCATTTGCTCGCGGGAAAAATTGCGAAAAGGACCACCGCTGGCCGTCAGACATACGCGGTGAACTTCCGATCGGCGACCGCTCTGCATGCACTGAAAAACCGCATTGTGTTCACTGTCCACCGGCAAGATGGTTGCGTCCGAGCGGGCGGCCAGGTCCATGACCAGGGGACCAGCCGCTACCAGCGTCTCCTTGTTGGCCAGGGCCACCGTCTTTCCAGCTTGCAGGGCAGCCAGCGTGCTGCGCAAGCCGGCCGTACCTACGATCGCCGCCACCACAACCTGGGTCTGGACGTCTGTCACCAGTTGATCCAATTGGTCGTGACCGATCAGCAATTGGGTCCCCGGCAACTTCGGCCATCTGTATTTTTTGGCACAGGACTCGTTGGTCGCGACGATCCAGTCGGGATTAAATTCCCTTGTCTGCTGCACCAGCAAATCCAGATTGCGGTGCGCCGACAAACCACTTACACGAATTCGATCGGTCAGTTGTCGAGCAACCTCCAGCGTGTTGACTCCGATACTGCCCGTGGAGCCCAGCACGGCCACTGTTTTGCGCCCGGCGATTTCAGCGTCGGCAACGGGATGGGGCTGGCTCATGAAGACGGCCGGTCGGGTCAAACCGGGCTGATTTCGGCGATGGTCACCGGGATGGCGACGAAAACTGGAAGACCGTTTTATCGTTGAAAATCGCAGGATCCGCTAGGCGACCCGCCAAAATTCACGGTTTTGGAAGGACCCTGCCCGGTCACCGGAACAAATCGCTCTATTTTGGAGGCATCCTGAGATATCTGGACCCTGGCATCACTGCGAAAATGTCGATCGACTATATTCGTGGCTTGCCCGGGGCACGGTTTCGCTGGTGGGTGGCATATTGGCTACCAGCCACGTTAGCCGCGGCCCCCGTTCAGAATTGTCTGCCGAGGTCGTGAGCCGTATCGTTGGGCAACCTTGATGTACTGACACAAAAGGGCGTACACGGCCAACCACGGTGCGGGCCGGACGCTTTTTCAAATAATAGTTCAGGATTGAGACTCTATGGATCAGGATCGCAAACCCCAGCAGCAGCAAACCGAAAACCGGGGCAAGCCGGGACTGGCATTGTTTTTTGTGCTCCTCACCGTGGGCCTCACCATGCTCGCGTTGATGATGTTCAGCAACATCAACGAATACAAAATGAGCTGGGGCGATTTTGACAGGCTGTTAACCTCCACCAAATACCAGGATTACGGCGGCGATACACCGGTCGAAGGCAAAGCAGGCCGGATCGTGGTCCGCAATTCCGGATTCAACAAACGCTGGGACGAACTCAGTGGATTGCAGGATCTGGAAGTCGGCGATCGCCGTATCCGTGGCAAGCTCGTTCTCCGCACCGCCAAAGCCAGTCCGCAGGAACCCGCCGAAGACCAGTGGGGCGAGGAAAAGGCCTGTACGTTTGTTGTCAACAAGGACCCGTCAGACCAGGTGGCCTCCGAATTGATCGAACGGCTGGGTGAATCCAATATCAAACACGAATTCTCGTCCGGACCTTCGTTCATGGAACGCTACGGATTCCTGTTGTTTACGACCGCGTTGCTGATTTTGTTCTTCCTGTGGATGCTGCGACGACTGGGTGGCGCTTCGGGGCCGATGCAGTTCGGACGCAGCCGCGGCAAATTGCACGCCGAAGAAGACCTGAAAATCACTTTCGATGACGTGGCGGGAATCGACGAAGCTGTCGAGGAGGTCAAGGAGGTCGTCGACTTTTTGCAGAATCCCGAAAAGTATCAAAAGCTGGGTGGTCGCATTCCACGCGGTGTGCTGCTGGTTGGACCTCCGGGAACCGGCAAGACGCTGCTGGCCAAGGCGATTGCCGGCGAAGCGGGCGTGCCCTTCTTCAGTATGTCCGGCAGTGACTTCGTCGAAATGTTCGTCGGTGTCGGTGCCGCACGTGTTCGTGACATGTTCCAGCAAGCCGAATCCAAGGCGCCGTGCATCATCTTCATCGACGAACTGGATGCGCTGGGCAAATCCCGTGGCGGAAGCATCGTGGGTGGTCACGACGAACGTGAACAAACGCTCAATGCCCTGCTTGTTGAAATGGACGGATTCTCTTCCAACAGCGGCGTAATCGTGATGGCGGCCACCAACCGCCCGGAAACACTGGACTCCGCACTGATGCGCCCCGGTCGATTTGACCGCCACGTATTGGTGGATCGTCCCGACCTGAGCGGTCGCGAGGAAATTTTCAAAGTGCACGTCAAGAACGTGAAGCTCGATCCATCGGTCGACTTGCATCGGATCGCGGCGATTACGCCGGGATTCGCCGGCGCCGATCTGGCTAACCTTGTTAACGAAGCGGCCTTGCTGGCGGCTCGTAAAGGCAAGAACTCGGTAGGCATGGAAGAATTCAACGACGGCGTTGAACGCGTCACGGCCGGACTGGAAAAGAAACGGCGTGTCATGAACGACGATGAAAAGCAACGTGTCGCCTATCACGAAAGTGGCCACGCATTGGTCGCCTACAGCCTGCCCAACACCGATCCGGTGCACAAGGTTTCGATTATCCCGCGTGGACTGGCGGCACTTGGTTACACGATGCAGCGCCCCGAAGGTGATCGGTTCCTGGCCACACAATCGGAACTGGAGAGCCAGATCCAGATTTTGCTGGCCGGCACGCTGGCTGAGGAGATGATCTATCCGGAAATCTCCACGGGTGCCCAGAATGACCTGGAACGGGCTTCCAAGATTGCCCGCGCCATGGTCATGCAATATGGCATGAGCCGGTTGGGCCGCGTGAACTACAGCGGCTCCAATTCGTCTGCGTTTCTCGCCGGCGCCGGTGGCGAAAGTCATGGCCCCATGATCAGCGAAAAAACTGCTCGCGAAATCGATGACGAAATACGCCGCATTATCGACGAGAGTATCGAAAAGGTGCGGCATATCCTGGAAGTCCGCAAGGACGCGTTGATCGCTTTAACTGACCGGCTGATCGACGTTGAATCGGTCGATTCAGTGGAACTCAAACTCATCATCGACGACAACTCGCCTGTTCCCGTCGTGGTTCCCGGAACTGCCGGCCGACAACGGCCCGAGTCACGCGAAGAACAAACTCCAGACACGTCAGCTGATGAAGGTCGCGCGGCGAACTAGCGTGTCGCTCAATGAATGTAGCGGTGGCTTCCAGCCGCCGTTCACGCGTGTGCAGGTCGGCGGCTGGAAGCCACCGCTACGGGAA
>CAMYKF010000683.1 GCA_947258905.1 uncultured Pirellulaceae bacterium
GAAGGAGGTGTTGCCGTGCGGGTCGTGGCAACTGGTGCAGCCCAGGTCGGCGGCGGCGTAGGCACCGCCCGGCGACACGGTGATATACGCATCGGCGGTGATGCCGAGCGCGGGCGAGACGACCGTGTGGCCGGCGGAGTCACCCGTGACCGGGTTCGAGGCGCCACTATGAGCGTCGTTGATGTTGTCCTCCTGCAGGAAGACGAAGTCGCCGGCAGCGCCGAAGGCCGTCGGAGCCGTCGGATCGGCCGACCAGACATGGTAGCTGCCCGAGCCCCAGTGGCAGGTCAGGCAGGTGTCGGTGGCATTGGCGGCCATCAGCAGGTAGGGGTAGCCGGTGAACTGGGCGGTGCCCTCACCGGTCACGAACCCGGGGACGTAGTTCGGATCGTTGGGATCCACGGGCGTCCAGCCCTTGCCATCCACAAAGAAATTGGCCCAGCAATGGTAACCGCCAATAGATCCGGCACCGCGTTCCGGCGGCAAGGGAAAACCGATTTCGAAGTTCACCGGGATGCCCTGACTGCGGGCCAGGGACATGAACAGGCTGTGAAAGTCAGTGCAATTTCCCGTGTGGCTTTCGCAGGCCCAGTTGGAATCACCGTTGCCATATCCGGGAATTGACTTGTCGTACCGCATGTAATCCAGCACCACATCATATAACTGGCGAGCCGCCACCGACTGGTCCTCGGGTGCTTCCCAGTCGGACAGCAGAGCGAGCGGTTTGCCATCGACGGGAACCAGTCGATTGGCTTTCAGGTATTTGACGCGAGTCGCTTCATCGAGTTTCTCGTCATCAGACCGCGAGTTATTGACTTCCCTGCGGCGAATCTCGTAAGCAATCGAAAACGGAATCTCATCAACCGAATTCCTTTCCACCTCAAAGTAGATCATGCGGTTGCCGTGTTCGGTCTCTTCATGGATCTGACCCTCGACCGGCAAGTTGGATGTCATCTGAACGATTTGCTGGTAATCGGTATCGGAAGCCACCGGTATCCACACGCGGATTCTGGAGTCCGGGGTGAGATCCTGGATGGTGCCCGAATAAGTGAAATGAAAATGCCGTTCGGTCACTTCAGCAGCCGGGGACTGGGCCGCCAGTTGGGTGTGGCCGGTGAACAGCAGGAGACCAGCGACGGCGGTGGCCAGCCAGATTGTTGATTTGGTGCGTTTCATTTTTTTGATGGAATCAGCTTGCTTTTTTGATGGAATCAGCTCGCGACAGGAAAGCCATATGATAACCGACTTGGCGGCGGTTTCACGCCTGTGGCTTCCAGTGTCCAGCAAATAGCGGGTTTGAAAACGGTCATCGGTGATCCAGTTGACAGGTCGACAGTTTGTTGAGCTTGCCATCGCTGTGTAAAATGAGACGATTGACGTTTGCTGGTTCTCGGAGGAACCGATGCCCGAAACCATCCCGGCGGCACCGCCCGCCAAACCGGAAACCCAACCCGCTCCGGCACCCACGGAACAGCCGCAGCGGTCTCCTCGCCAGGATCCATTCAATCCCGATTGGCCGGAGTATCGGCCGGAACCCCAGCCCAAGGCCTGACGAGCCTGGCGGTAGCACGGAATCGAGAGAAGTGGCCGTTTACTGCAGTTTACTCGATCATCTGAACAAGCGGTTCACGCTGAACTTGCTCATCCAGGGCGCGGCTTCACACACCTATTTGACCGCCCATCACCTGGTCAAGCAGGAACTGGATGCCATCGATCGCCGCCTGGTGCGGCTGTACGACAAGATGGCGCTGAATGTGCACCTGTCCCAGTGGATGGGTGATCTGGTGTTCGCCGTCGGATTTCCAAAGAAGTTCTGGCGAACCCGGCCATCCCTTTGCCCGTCATCCCTTTCTCGTCAAGCACGGTCCCAAACTGGCAGCCGACGCTAAACGGCATACCATGCAGCGGGCCAGACAAAAGGGAGTGTCGGCGGTCCCCGGGATCCAGTACGGCCAGACGTTCTGGCTGCTGATGCGAACCGTGCTCAAGGAACGCCATCGGCATCGTCAGCTTGAGGCGCTGGCGATCAAGGCCACTTGCCAGATCTGGGGCATTGATGCCAACCGCCTGACCGGCACCATCACCAACAGCGTGGAATTTGGCAAACTGCAAACTCCCTTGACTCGTGGCGGCCGCATCCTTCGCGGTGCCGCTGCCGGTTACGGCGGCGTCAAACGCATCAACGGCCAGTTTCACGTTATGGCCCGGGCTTGGATGTGGCCCCTGCTGGCCCATGAATTGACCAAGGGCACCGCAGAACTGGTGTGCCTGCACGGCTTCAACGAAATCGATGACAACACCTGGAAATACATCACTCATGAAGCCGACAGGATTGAGCATGAAATCTGGATGATGCAGGCCGGCGGCGAGTTGTGGCGGTTGTTTTTGGCCGCCATCCCCGGTGACCAGTCGATGCCTGAAGCGTTAATGCATGTCGCGCGGCTGGATCCCGAGCCCCTGGAGCAATTGATGATGGACCTCGTCGAACACCCGTTAACCGCCCGGGCCACCATTGCCGATTTCTTCGACGACGACTAGTTCGGCGCGTGTGTGTGGGCCCCTCTCCTCGTCCTCATAATCGTAATCGTAATCGTAATCGAGATTCTCCACGAACCGGTTTTTGTGTTTCTGTGGCGTGAGATCAGGACGGACCCGTGGGGGTTCACGAATCCTGGTCGCGTTTGGTGACCCGGGATTCAAGAACCCCAGGCTATTGAGGCAACGCCTTCGGCGTTGTGATCGTCGTGGTAATCGAAATCGCAGGACGGGGACCATTGTCCCGTCTTTTTGAATCACGTGTGCGGCGTCATCAACTCGGCAAACTGCCGGTCAAACTGGCCGCGAGTCAGAATGTCGTCGAAGCCGGCGGCCTTGGCAGCGGCGATCAGTTCGGTCATGACATGCTGGGCATAGCCAGCCAGTCGCGCTGGCGGTATGGCCGCTCGGACTTGCCCGTGAATCGCTGCGATATCCAGTCCGCGGAATTGCAAATCAACAATCACTGTATGC
This sequence comes from uncultured Pirellulaceae bacterium, assembly GCA_947258905.1. GTDB lineage: Bacteria > Planctomycetota > Planctomycetia > Pirellulales > Pirellulaceae > CAJQPP01. The sequence continues at coordinate 3,010 of CAMYKF010000683.1, forward strand.
CATACCGGATCGGTCTCCGCCAGCGCCGCATCGAATTTTTCCAGGGTCGACGCGTTTTGATATGGCACACCGTGCGACTTGGCCCAGGACGAAACCTTGCCGACCAGCATCAGGTCGCTGGAGAGGTGCAGCACGGACATCAGATTGCTCCTTTGCCACGAGTTTCCGGAGGGAACTGAACCGCTTCGTGCAGTGGCAGGACAAACACCTTGCCATCGCCATCGTTGCCGCGGTGTCCTGTGCGGGCCACATTGATAATGGTATCGATCGTGGTTTGCAGGAAATCATCGTTGACGGCGATTTCCAGGGTGACTTTGCGTAACACGTCCGTACTGTTGGTCAGACCGCGGAAAATGCGTGGCCGGTCCTCACGCTGCGTAAATTCCTGGGCATCGCAAATCGTAAAGCGGGTAACGCCTGCCTTGGTCAAGGCTTCCTGAACCGCCCGCAGCCGGGTAGGCTGGATCACCGCGATAATCATTTTCATGGCTGGACCGGACGTGAAACGCGATACCGCTCAACAAGTCGTTGATCTTTTTTACCGGCATCATTTCGCGACGACCAGCCCCGCGATGGACGACCTCGGTACGGCAGGCGGATTCAGCGGAGCCAATTTGTGGCGTATCGAGGACGACGGCAATTCGTATTGCCTGCGACGCTGGCCTGAGGAACAGCTCGATCATCAGCAAAGGCTGGCGTGGATTCACGGTGTGCTGCGACAGGCCAGGCATGCCGGCTGTTCTTTTCTGGCAGTGCCGCTGGAGAACTCTCACCAGGCGACCCTTACGATTTACGAGGGCAGCCTGTGGCAGCTGGAACCGTGGATGCCGGGCCACGCCAGTTACTGGTCACAACCCGAGGCGGGAAAGCTGTGCTCGGCCATGCAAGCGCTGGCGCGGTTTCATCTGGCTGCGCGGTCCGACGCGCGGTCGGCGCGAATTTCGCCAGGCATTATGACGCGTCGAGAACGGCTGGCCCGGTTGTGGGAAAACGGGGCCGTTACGGAATGCTTCCTGAGAATCGAATCCGCCAGCCAGCACGATCTGACGGCACCGGCTTTGCGGCCAATCGCCGTGCCAATCTGTAATCTGTTTCGCCTGTTGGCTTCGGAAATTTCCCGACAGCTGAACTGGGCCGTTTCGGTACCCGTAGAAATCCAGCCCATCATCGGTGATATCTGGCACGATCACGTGCTGTTTGACGCCAACGGGCAGGTGTCGGGGATCGTCGATTTCGGAGCAATGCGTGAAGACACGCCCCTGGCCGACGTGGCGCGTCTGGCCGGCAGCCTGGCCGCCGATGACTCTAATCAGTGGGATGCGGCTCTGCGAGCGTGGTCGGCGGCCCACCCGGCAGCCAACCTGGATCGTGAGTTGTGCCACGTTTTTGACCGCAGCACGACCGTGATTTCGGGGCTCAACTGGCTGGAGTGGATTTGCGTGGAAAATCGCGATTTCGGGTCCCTTGTGCCGGTGATGGACCGCCTGCGGCAGATCGTCCGTCGCATGGATTTTCTGGCCTCGTCATTGTAAGTTTATAGCTGTGCGGAGCGTCCCACGATGGTCGGGCCGGGTCGCCAGATGATAGCAGAGATTGGTGGCAACAATGACATTGAGAGTGGCCGGCAGTAATTGCTAGTCTCCTCACCCCGGCAGGAACACGGAAGTTACCTCAATAACGGAAAAGAAAATGCTCGGAAAACTTCAGCGCTTTGGCACCATCGTTTCATTCATCGCCCTGCTGGCGATAACCATTCCGGCTGTGGCTCAGGAAACCGGTCGAGAACTCAAGATCATTGGCACGTATCAGATCGAACAGGGAAAACGCCATGGCTGGTTAATCGTTAATCTGGAAATTCCGCCTGGCAGTCATGTTTACGCGCTGACTCAGGAAGGAAATCCTCCGCCGACCAAAATCAAGGTTGCCGAATCAGAAAGTTACGAACTGTTGCGTGGCTTTCAGGCCAACAAGGCTCCTCATGTCGTGGAGCACGATCCCGTGTTTGGTCAGCGTGTAGAATCCCACGAAGGCAAAGTGGCCTTCATGGCGCCGCTTCGTGTGGCCGAGGGCGTGGATTTGCAAAATGTGGTGTTTGATCTGAAGTTCCACGGTCAGGTTTGCAACGACTCTGGTTGCATTCCGGTATTCAATCGGCCTGTTGAGATCAATTTCGCCGGCTTCTATGACAAAGAAGAGAAAGCCGAAAAGGAAGGTAAGGACCAGTAGCCCGCGCCCCGGGACTGCCTCGAAACCGAAACGACTATGACCAGATTGTCACTGCTGTACCTGTCGGTCCTCGCCTTGTCGTTGGGTCTTGTTGGTCATTTGCCGGCCCAGGATCTCACGCCGGAGGAATTTGAGCAGCAACTGGAAATGGCCAGGGAACTGGGGCAGGGCCTGCCCGAGGGAGCAATCGAGCCCGATAGGAAAGTCACTATTGAGGCTCGCTATATTGTCGATGAAGGTGGCCGTACCGGCACACTTGAAATCATTGCCAAGGTCATTCCGCATTGGCATATCTTCTCGGTCACACAAAAACCCGGTCCCGCCTTGCCCACCAAAATCCGGCTGGCCAGTGGTTTCACGGACGCTGAAATCACAGGCAGCTTCCAGCCCGATTCGGATCCGACACCGGTCGATTACGGCGACGACGTTCCTGGTGAGGAACATCACGGCACGATTACATGGTCAGCGCCGATTGAATTCGCCGAGGGCGTAGACCCGCAGTCGCTGTCGATTCCCGTCAAGTTAACCGGCCAGGTTTGCGAAGACGGCATGGGCAGCTGCATTCCGCTCAACGAAAACCTGACGGCGACCGTTGCCACGGCTGCCACCAGGTTTGTCGGTGAATACGCGCCCGACGGGGCTCACGCCACCATCCGCGGCTGGGTCGACAAAACTCATGCCCAACCGGGCGGCGATCTGACTCTCAGCATCCAGCTGGAACCGGGTCAGGGCGTATTTGTGTTCGACCATGCGGAACAGCCAACCCCCACGACGACTCCGACGCTGGTGGTGTTGACCAAACGCAACAACGCCACGATGTCGCTGCCCGCTGCGTCGGCTGAGTCCGAGCAAATCCAGGTGGGTGAGGAAACCGTCGACATTCATCGACAACCGGTGATGTGGGAATTTCCCATCGAGCTGCCACGCGACATCGAGGAAGGCAAGCAGCGTTTTTCAGGACTCGTCGGATTCCAGGCAGACAGTGACGGAGCCGCGGGCGCCCCGCAGGCTGTCCAGTTCAATTTCGATTTGATCATTGGATCAGCGACCGTCGAGGCCAAAAACGAGCTGGCCTTTTTTACTCCTGATGACGCGGACTATGGAAAAGTGGCCACAGCCGCGCAGGAAGAATACGAACGAAATCGGCAGCAGGCGGGTGCCTTTGCGGGCATGTCGATTCCGGCTGTCCTGGGTCTCGCGTTTATCGCCGGATTGATCCTCAACATCATGCCGTGCGTGCTGCCGGTTATTGGGCTCAAGGTGCTGTCCTTTGTGCAGCAGGCTGGCGAGAATCCGCGTCGCGTGTTGATGCTGAACCTGGTGTTCGCCGCCGGCATTATCTTCGTCTTCATGTTGCTGGCCACGCTGGCGACGTTTCCTCAGTTACTGTTTTGGGGAAGTGAGCGTGTCGGCTGGGGTGGGCTGTTTGAAAGTCAGGCATTCACCATTGTCATGGTCGCCGTCGTGTTCGCCTTTGGACTCAGCTTTCTTGGTGTTTGGGAAATTCCCATCCCCGGGTTTGCGGCAAGTGCCGGCGTGGGCAAGGCTGAACAGGAAGGTTATATGGGTGCCTTTACCAAAGGCATCCTGACCACATTGCTGGCCACGCCCTGCAGTGGGCCTCTACTGATTCCAGCCGTGACCTGGGCATTTGCCCAGCCGCCGGCGGTTACTTACCTGGTGTTCCTGGCACTGGGAGTCGGCATGGCATTTCCATATATCGTGATTGGATTCAAGCCAAGTCTGGTTAGCTGGTTGCCCAAGCCCGGTCCATGGATGGAAACCTTCAAACAGCTGATGGGATTTATCCTGATGGCGACCGCCGTCTTCTTTTTCAACTCAATTATTGACAAGTTTGAAATCCCGACACTGGTCTTTCTGGTGTTCGTCGGCCTTGCCTGCTGGTTGGCGGGTCGCATCTCGTTGACGATGGATTCACCGGTTCGCATTCGCAAATGGGCGACTGCCCTGGCGGTGGTTGGGTTAGGCGGTTTCATTTCCTACTACGCGATGATCCCGCAGAACGAACTCGATTGGCAGCCCTTTACCCGCCAGTTCGTGGATGACACGGTTGCTGAAGGGAACATTGTATTCGTTGACTTCACGGCCGACTGGTGATTTACGTGCAAAGCCAACAAGGCGGTCGCCTTGAACGTTCGCAGCACCAAGCGGTTCTTTGAAGAAAACGGCGTGGTGGCCGTGAAGGCCGACAAGGACAAGATGCCCGGGGTCAGTGAATTGCTTGTTGAACTGGGCAACACGCCCGGAGCCCTTCCGTATTACGCCGTATTCGCACCCGGTCTGGACAAGCCAATTCATTTTGGCGGCAATGTGATAACCGCCGGGCAGGTCCAGGAACAGGTGCAAGAGGCGCTGGACGCCGGTGGTGCTGGCAGCGATCCGCAACAGGTCGCTGCTGCGAATCCGCGTGAGCCGTAACCACTCACAACCGGCCTGCGCGTCGCCCTTCGACTTTCACTTTTCCGCGGCCTTTTTGCACCCGGGCGATCTGCCAGTTCTCAATGCCATGTTCAGCCGCGATGTTACGGATGCGCTCCGCATTGGCTGGCTTGACGATCAGCGTCATGCCGATACCCATGTTGAAGACGCGGTACATTTCGGCCAGTGAAACACTGCCCAGCCGTTTTAGCCAGGGAAACACGGGTGGAATCTCCCACGACTTGCCATCGATCACGATATCAACACTCCTGGGCAGGATGCGTTCAATATTTTCGGCCATGCCGCCGCCGGTGATGTGTGCGATTCCGCGAATCGAACCGCGTAGCCTGGAATTCTCCATGATGGCTCCCAATGCCGCTGCGTAAATCGTGGTCGGCGTCAGCAACACATCGGCCAGCGTCTGTTCATCAAGTTCCTCGATGCGCTGTTTGAGCTTAAGTTTGGCCGTATCAAAGACGATTTTGCGAACCAGGCTGAAGCCGTTGGAGTGGAAGCCGCTGGATGCCAGGCCAATCACAACATCGCCAGGCTCGATCTTTTGCCCGTCGATCAAGCGGTTCTTTTCAACCACACCGACATGGAAACCGGCCAGGTCATATTCGCCCCGCTGGTACAGGTCGGGCATGATCGCGGTTTCTCCGGCCAGCAATGCACAGCCGGCTTGCAGACAGCCCTCGCTGATCCCGCTGACAATTTGCTCCAATTGGTCCGGATCATCATGTGACATGGCCACGTAATCCAGAAAGAACAGCGGCTCGGCGCCACAGCAGATGACGTCGTTGACGCACATGGCTACGAGGTCGATGCCAACCGTATCGTGCCGACCGCTCATTTGCGCGATTTTCAGCTTCGTGCCCACGCCATCGGTGCCCGATACGAGAACCGGATTCCTGTAGTTGCGTTTGCTCCAGCCTTTGCCACCGTCCAATTGAAACAGACCGGCGAATCCACCATCCAACTGCATGACACGCGGAGAAAACGTGCGATGCATCAACGCGGGCAGCCGTTTCATCGACTGTTCGTATACGTCCAGGTCCACCCCGGCATCGCGGTACGAAACGCCTTGCCTTGTCCGCCTGGCCATGTCAATTCGTGCTGCAGGATATTGAAGGAGGAGCCATTGTAATCGCCGCCGACAAAAATAGTAGCAGGCACACTCCGTGTGCCGTGGCCGTCAATCAATGCCGTTAGGCAGACGGCACACGGAGTGTGCCTGCTACTATTCCGCCCTCATTGGCTCCCGGGTTTCACCTGATAAAATTCCCCAATGCCGCACACCCATACCCATTTCCAGTTCATGCACGCGTTGCCCTACGGGGCGGTGGTGCACGACCACGGAACGCAGTTTGTCGTTTTCAGTCGCAATGCCACCGCCATGCGTTTGCTGCTGTACGACGATGTCGATGACCGGGAGCCGGTTGAGGTGATTAACTTCGATCGCGAGACCGATCGCTGGGGCGATATCTGGAGTGTGTTTGTGCCGGATATCAGCCCCGGGCAGCTGTATCATTTGCAGGCCGAGGGGCCTTTTGACCCGGATCGGGGCCTGAGATTCTCGCCCCACAGCCGCCTCGTCGATCCCTACGCGCGAGCCCTCGCGGGTACGTTCCAGTCCTCCGACGATGGCATCACGCGACCGCCCATGTGCGTCGTGGTGGACGACTATTTTGACTGGGAAGGGGACAGGCACCTGCGACGCGATTTGTCCGAGACGGTCATCTACGAGTTGCACGTGCGCGGTTTCACGCAACATCCGTCCAGCGGTGTCGAGCACCCGGGCACTTACCTCGGTGTGATCGAGAAGATTCCCTATCTGCAATCGCTGGGTGTGACGGCTGTGGAACTGATGCCCGTCCATGAATTTCCGATGACGGGTTTTGACGGGTTGCCGGATACGCCTCACAACTACTGGGGCTACGATCCGCTGGCTTTCTTTGCGCCGCATCGCGGCTACGCATTCGATCAAACGCCTGGCGGGCAGGTGCGCGAGTTCAAAGAGATGGTGCGGCAACTGCACCAGGCCGGCATTGAAGTTCTTCTGGATGTCGTGCTGAATCACACGTGTGAGGGCAATCATGAGGGCCCCACGCTTGGCCTGAAGGGACTGGAGAACCCGGTTTACTATCTGCTGGAAGACGACGGCCGGCATTACAAGAACTTTTCCGGCTGTGGCAACTCGGTTAACGGCAATCATCCAATCGTGCGCGAAATGATCTTCCATTGTCTCCGGCACTGGGTGCACAACTATCACGTGGACGGATTCCGCTTCGATCTGGCTTCGATTCTCAGCCGGGATCGTTATGGAAATCTTGTCGCCAATCCGCCGCTGGTTGAGGCCATTGCCGAAGATCCATTGCTGACGGACACCAAGATCATTGCCGAGGCGTGGGATGCGGCGGGCGCGTATCAAGTCGGTTCATTTGGCGATGATCGCTGGGCCGAATGGAACGGGCGATTCCGGGATGATGTGCGTGGTTACTGGCGCGGTGATCCGGAATTACGCGGCGCGCTGGCCACCCGGTTGTCAGGCTCCGCGGATTTGTACCAGGCGGCTGGCCGGCCACCGTATTGCAGCATCAATTTTGTGACTTCGCACGACGGATTCACGCTGAATGATCTGGTCAGCTACAACGACAAGCACAACCTGGCCAACGGCGAGGAAAACTGCGACGGGGAACGAAACAACTACAGTTACAACTATGGCCACGAAGGACCCAGCGACGACGAAGACATCGAATCGGTCAGGTTGCGGCAAATCAAGAACATGCTGACGACCCTGTTACTGAGTCAGGGTGTGCCGATGCTGGTGGCGGGCGACGAGTGCCGCCGCTCGCAGCAAGGCAACAACAATGCCTGGTGCCAGGACAACGAGATCAGCTGGTTTGACTGGTCGCTGGTGGAAGAAAACGCAGCGCTGTTGCGATTTGTGCGCAATCTGGTGCATTTTCGCCGCGCCCAGCCAACCGTGCGGCGTCCATGGTTTCTGACCGGCGAAAGAATGGAAAATCGTCGCATCGCCGATGTCTCGTGGTTTGATGCCGAGGCGGGAATTGTGGACTGGCATTCGGTCGCATCACCGATCAGTTGTCTGTTGGCCGCTCCCGATGAAGCACAGGATCCGGAAGGGCGGGGCAAAGACCTGTTTATGCTGATGAATCCCGGGCATGAAGCGGAGCGGTTCAGGGTGCCCAAATCGGTGCAGCGAAAATCCTGGAACTTGCTGATTGATACCGCCGCGCATTCACCCGAGGACTTCTTCGGCATTGGCGAGGGTCCTGAGTTGGCAGCCTTTTCGATTGAGTTACCCAAACGTTCGACTCGGGTATATATTCGCGATTAGGCAGAGTAACCATGTCTAATCAGCTTCGCCAGTGTCGTTGTCGCACAAATTGACAACCGGTTTTCGTTGGTCGAGAATTGCGAAACGGTTCCGTGATCGCTCAACCCATCTCCGGGAGAAACCAATGCGTTACGTTTTGTTAACAGGCTTGTTTTGTCTGTCCGTATTTGTCTCAGCGGTGCCGGCCCAGGAGTTTAGTGGCGAGGTCGTTCTGCCCACCGATGACGCAGCGTTGGAGGCTGCGTGGAGTGAACTGGAGACAAAAGAAGCGGATCAAATAACGTTGCGAA
>CAMYKF010000684.1 GCA_947258905.1 uncultured Pirellulaceae bacterium
GAACGAGAAATGGAACGTGCCATCGTTTCTGCGTTTCGGTACGTGGATTGGTGGTGACCGTGACGGCAATCCGTTTGTCACCAATGTCATTACGGAACAGGTGATTCGCGAGCAGCAGGAACAGGTGCTGGAACGATACGCCGCTGATATTCAGCAACTGTACGAACTGCTTAGCCCGTCGCGTGACCGGGCGGGATTTGACGCTGCGTTTCTGGAACAGCTCGAGGAAGAGCTGGCACAGATTCCCGGGGAAGAAGCCTCCACGCTGGATCGTTTTGCCGAGGAGCCCTACCGGCAAAAACTGATCCTCATCTATCGCCGCTTGCTGGCCACGCTGGAGCAAAATGAGCAACCGTGGCGCGATGCCGAAGCACTGCCACGAGCATGGAGCAGCGTCGATGAATTTCTGCAGGACTTGCGGCAACTTGAATCCAGCTTATTGAATAATAAGGGCGCAACACTGGCTCGCGGCATTCTTTCACGGTTGATTCGCCGCGTGCAGGTGTTCGGATTCCATCTGGCGTCGCTGGATATCCGCCAGCATTCGGCAAAACACGAAGCAGCAATTGCCGAGATATTTGCCCGTTACAAAATTGCCGAAGATTACCAGTCCCTGCCGGAACAGCAGCGGATTGACTTGCTCAGCGAGGAGATTGCCAAACCCCGGCCGCTCACTGCCCAACTCGACTTCGACGAATCGACCAATGAAATCGTGTCGCTGTTCCGATTGATCCGCGACGCTCACCACAATGCCGGAACGGATTCCATTCAAGGCTACATCATCAGCATGACGGAAAGCGAAAGCGACTTGCTGGAAGTCCTGTTGCTAATGAGCGATGCCGGATTGCTTGGGCAACTGGACCTGTTGCCTCTGTTTGAAACCGTCGGTGACTTGCAGGCGGCTCCGGAAATCATGGCCCGCCTGTTCGCCAATCCCGTGTATCGCGATCATCTTGAGCAGCGCGGTCAGCGTCAGCAGATCATGATTGGCTACAGCGACAGCAACAAGGACGGCGGGTTCCTGCGCGCCAACTGGATGTTGTTTTCGGCCCAGCGTAATCTCGCCGAAATTTGCGAGCAACACGGCGTGCAGCTGACTCTGTTTCACGGACGCGGTGGTTCCATTGGACGCGGCGGAGGTCCAGCCAACCGCTCGATCCTCGCCCAGCCACCGGAATCCATTCGCGGACGAATACGCATCACGGAACAGGGCGAAGTCATTTCGTCGCGGTACATGCATCGTGAAATTGCCTCACGGCATCTGAACCAGTTGCTGAACGCCGTCATCGTTTCGGCAGGCAAGCGTCCGCAGTACGCCCGCTATCAACGCTGGTCGCAAGTCATGGATGAACTGAGTGCGGCCGCATATCGCCACTATCGCGCGCTGGTTGAGCGCCCCGATTTTCTCGAATACTTTCATGCGGCCACTCCAATCGACCAGATTGACCAGCTGAATCTCGGATCGCGACCCGCTCGCCGTCGCAAGACCGAAGACATCTCTGATCTGCGCGCTATCCCCTGGGTGTTTGCCTGGACCCAGTCGCGCACGAACATCCCCAGCTGGTTTGGCGTGGGGTCTGCGCTCGAAGAATGGATCGGAGACGGTAACGAGTGTCAGCTGGAAGAACTACAGGACATGTATCGCGAGTGGCCATTCTTCCGGTCGTTACTCGACAATGTGCATCTCGGCATGGGCCGGGCCGACATGAATATTGCGGAACTGTATTCGCGACTGGCCGGCCCGGAGATCGGGCCCGCGGTGTTCGAAGTGATCAGCAGCGAGTTTGAACGGACCCGTCGCTTGTTACTGTCCGTTACCGGCCAGCAGGAACTGCTGGATACGGAACCGTGGCTGCAACACAGCATTCGCATGCGCAATCCGTACGTCGACCCGATGAACTACATTCAGGTCGCGTTGCTGCAGCGCTGGCGAGCCTCTGATGATGAAACAGAGCGGGCAACCATTGGCAAGCTGATCTTGCAATCGGTCAATGGTATTGCCGCCGGTTTGCAGAACGTGGGGTAGAAATCGTGAACGAGCTTTACGCGAACGGCACTTCTTCGGTTCAAGGTTCAGACGCAGAGTGCGGGACATCGCGCAGATACGGACATTTTCGGCTGCAATGCTTGGAAATTGCGCAAAATCTGCATCGCTATGCCAAACCCGCGCGAACTGCCAACCAGATCCTCAAGGATTCGGCGATCCACTCGTTCTGTTATCAGGGTCCCGCGATTCGCGGTTAATTCGGGGTAAGCTTCCCGGGAGGTCAAAACACCATGTTGAAATTACCAGCCCTCGTCTTGTTGCTGTTGGCGATCGCTCTGGCCATGCTGTTCGCCGCCGGGTTCGGTTCGCGATTGCGTTTTGCCCCGGCTGCCAGCGTTGGCAGTGTGGGCGACATACGGGTCAGCACCGGATATCAGGAGTTGTTTAACTCCGACGAGATCGCCGCCGGTAATTACCGCAAACCGGCGGATAAGGTAATCCGCGAGCAATTAACGAATCTGCAATACCATGTAACTCAGCAAGATGGTACCGAACGACCGTTTCGCAACGAGTACTGGGACAACAAGGAAGCGGGCATTTACGTGGACATCGTTTCCGGTGAGCCGCTGTTCAGTTCGCTGGACAAGTTTGACTCGGGTACCGGCTGGCCGTCGTTTGTGAAACCGCTGGTGTCGGATCACATTGTCAAAAAGACGGATCGCAGTCTGTTTATGGCGCGGTCCGAAGTCCGCTCACGATATGGCGATTCGCACCTGGGCCATGTATTCAGTGACGGACCGCGGCCGTCTGGATTGCGTTACTGCATCAACTCGGCTTCATTGCGCTTTGTACCGGCCACGGAACTGGAAGCCGCCGGCTACGGCCAGTTTGCATCTCTGTTTGCGGGCCAGGACGACAAACAAAATACGATTTTGGACACTCGTTGAGAAAGAGGGATCGCGGTTTTGTGTTAATCCGAAAAACTCGCTGCCGGATCGGCCACGGGCCACGTGGCAGCGGGAAAGGTAACCGGCGCAGCCGGTAACTGGTGCTCATCGAGGATCGTCTGATCGCCTGATTTCCCGGCGTGCAGAACTTTGCGCAATAACACCAGCTGATTCACCGCCGACCGGCGGCAGCGATGCCGGTCCAGTCCGATCTCCCGCGAGGAACCATCGGTGGCCGAGTAGCAAATGGTGGGCGTAAACGTTCGACAAAATCCCCGTGTCAGGTCCTCGCGTCTTGAACGCAGTGCGATCGCCGAAATTCTGTCAATCTCAAGCGTTTGATCATCACCGAATCCTGCGGGCTGAATCATCAACAGGCCACGCATCGGATCGATTTCGCAATGGCGACCCCGCCTACCCCATGACATTCGCTCGGCCACGCCAATGCCCAGAGCCGTTACCAACGCGGCCGGCGCGATGACCAACATCCAGTCAATCGTTGTCACGACCCAGGGGATGGGTCCGCTGCCAAAGACCCAAAAACCTCCGACCACAACATGTTCAGGACACCGAACAACACCAGGGCCACCATCAGACAGACTGCACCAACGACTGGCCAGTTGGACAACTTCAACACCAGGTTGCCGAGAACCGGCTTTTTCTGTTGCATGGATCATGTTTGTGGAGAATTCTTGCGTCTACTCAATTCCAGTTCGCAGCCCTCCGCAACGATGGTCAGATGACCGCCCCGTTAATCCGCATAATTGTCATGAAGCTGCAAAAAAGACGCGTCGTGATTCTGCCTCCGCGAACGTGACTGGAAGCGCGGGGCGGTGAAAAACGGGGGCGGTATGGCTTGCGCGAATTACTGGAATCATTTTGGCCAGCAAAAAATTGCCTGACCAACTGCAAATCTGCAGGGTCCAGCGCTGCAATCTGCCTAGAATGAGAGGTTGATCATCTCCGTGTCGTCGCCGGGGGTTCATTGTCAACACGTTACTGCAGCCTGTTGGGCCGGAAGCCATGAAACATCCCGAATATATACTCACGCATCGACTTGCCGACTCGGATGGTTTCCATAAGAGCCGCGACTCGATGGCTGCGCACCTGGACCAGTTGTCGCCCCATGCGGAGGTGTTGCATGACAGCCATGCAAAGAACTTTCCCAATGCGCGACTGGCAGCCGCGGAACGACCCAGGCGGCGGCGCATCGTGCGGCTGCAAGGGCCACAGGAGTTGTTCCATGAACACCGCAAGCAGCTGGATCACAAAAACGTCATTCTGGAACCACGGGTGGTCTTTTCCGCGCACCAAATCGACTTGAACTTGCTGGCCAGTGGTCGATTCGCCCCACCGGAAGTGCTGCCTCCGAAGGAACGTTGCATCAAGGTAACCGTGCTCGGTAACGGCACGCCGTTGCAATATGCAGAAGTTACCGTGCAGTACCTGGACGCAGAGGGCACCACGCGGATGCTGCCGTTGGTCAAAACGGGTGCCGACGGGACCTGTCTTTTGCATTTTGCGGCGGATGCCAAACCGCTGGTCGTCGGTGCCTATCCGGCGTGCGGCTTCTGGAGCGCCTTTGAGACCGAGCCGGCAGAACAGGTCGTGCTGCCGTGCGCAGCGCTGGAGCAAGGCGGACCGCTCGGCTGGTGGCACGAGGCCATGGGCATCGCGCAATTTGATCGTCAGTCAGGGCAAAACGTACGCGTTGGCATTGTCGGCACCGGCGTGTCGCGGCATCCCAATCTGGCACATGTCGTGCGTCTGGATGGCAAGCAGGATCTCGGGTCGCACGGAACCCACGTATGCGGACTGATCGCTGCCAGGCCATCGGTACCGGGTGAATATGGAGGGATGGTGCCGGGCGCCGATGTGTTCTCACTAAGTGTCTTTGAACTGGACGACAAAAACAATATGGTGTTGCCCGACCAGTCCGTGCTGGCCGATGCCATCGATGATTTCGCGGGACTGGGGGATGACGCTTCCAACCGCGTCGATCTGATCAATCTCAGTCTGGGCAGCCGCAACAGCAGCGATGTCGTGAAGGATGCGATTGCCAGTGCCTTTGCACAAGGCACCGTTTGCGTTTGCTCGGCCGGCAATACCAGTAATGAAGTGGAATTTCCGGCGGCCTTTCCCGAAACCGTCGGCGTGTCGGCGCTGGGTCTGAAAGCCTGGGGGCCCGAGAATTCCGTGACGGTTTTTATGACGCCACCCCAGAGCATGCCCGAACGTTTCGGTAACGACGGCATGTTTCTGGCCAAGTTCAGTTGCTTTGGCAACCCGCTGAATTGCACGGCGCCGGGCAATGGCATCATCTCCACGGTCAGTCCGCTGCCCGGCAACGACGCACCGTATGCCGTGATGGATGGGACCTCGTTGTCCAGTCCGCTGGTTTGCGGGTTGCTGGCGCGTTTGTTGTCCGATGATCCCGCGGTACGCGACATGCCGGCCAGCAAACGCCGCTCGGAAATGATTTTGCAGTTGCTGGAAAAGCACTGCCAGAACGTGGGCCTGCAACCTCAATTCGAGGGAGCTGGATTGCCCGAGTGCGCACCGGTGGCACCCAGCCCGATGCGTTCGAGAATCGCATCGAAACGCGGATCGTCGCGGAAGGGATCCAGCGCCGGCAGGACCCTTGAGTAACACAGCAGCGAATCGCGTGCAGTCGCCGCCTTGTCCAGTTGTTCGAAGGCGGCATCCATTTCACCGAGTCCGCCCAGAATAATGGCCAGCGCCGATGGCGGCAGGTAACCTGATTTGCTCTGGTCTTTTAAATCGGCCAGGATCTCGCGCGCCTTGTCGTGCTCCCCGTGCTGGCCGTAACAGCTGCCCAACAGACCGCCGGTGAGGTAACCACCAGCGGACATTTCATGCAACTTGCTGAACGCCTCGATGGCTTCCTCGAGTCGTCTGGCGCCCTGCATTGCCTGGGCACGGGCAAACAGAATGTCAAAAGTTTCTCCGGTTTCCAGGGCCCGCGCCGCCAGTTCAATGGCTTCTTCAAAATTCCTTGAATACACCAGATGTGCGACCTCAAAGGCCAACACGGTGGGGTTGAGCGGATCCTGCTTCTTGACCAACTTCAACTCGCGGCTGGCGGGATCAAATTGCCCGGTCTGCCAGTAATGCATGATCAGGCTGAGTCGCGGATCGGTTTGATCATTGGCCAGCCGCACCGCTTCCTTGAACGCGCGGTTGGCCGCCTTCCAGTCCCAATCGGCAAACGTACGGAGGAACCCGAGGGCCTCGTGCGCCTCGGACAGGCCGTGGTCAAGTTCCAGCGCACGCAGCACACCGGTTCGCACATTGGGCCATACATGAGTGGGATCAGCACCCCCGTACAACCCCATCCGCACATAGGCATTGGCCACTCCGGCATGTGCCAGTGCAAAGTCCGGATCGCGGTCGATGGCCAGCTCGTAGAATTCCAGCGATTTGTCGATCTCGGAGCGATGCCAGAAATGGCGGCCCTTCAGGTACAACTCGTAGGTTTCCATGTCGCCCTGATAAGCGGGGCGCTGCATGATGCTGTTTTGCGACTCCAGTTCGATTTCCAGCCGGTGATGGATCATGCCGGCGATCTCGTCCTGCAGCGCAAACACATCGTCGAATTCGCGATCATATTTCTCTGACCAGATCTGCTGGCCGTCCCTGGCGTTGACCAGACGGGCCACGACCCGCACACGCGAACCTGCCTGTCGCACCGTCCCTTCGATGACCGCATCCACGCCCAGCAACTCGCGAACTTGCGACAGTTCCAGGTTCTTGTCGCGTAACTGGTGCACCGACTGGCGGGAAATCACACGCAGTTGCCTGTGAACCGAAACGGCATGAATCAGGTCATCGGTCAGACCGTCGATAAAGTGCTGATTGTCCGCGCTGCTGGAGAGATTCTCAAAGGGCAACACCGCGAGGGCCGTGATGAGTGACTCTTGCGAAACGCTACGTCCCGGATCGTCTTCGACGTCGAGTGAAAGGCCGCTGAAACCGACCATGTCCGATGGGATTGTAATCGTTTCATTGAGCTCTTTTTGCATGAAGCGGGCAGCATCCGGAGCCGATGCGCTGTGCGGTGCGGCAATCGCCTCACGGCAACATCGCAGGTCCGCCAGAAAATCGTCAATCGACTGATACCGCTGCAGCACTTCGCGCGACAACGACTTGCCCACGATGTCGGCCAGTACTGACGGCGCTTCGGGGCGCAGGCGACGCAGCGGTTCGGGATCGCGGCTGGTCACCGCATGAGCCACCTGAGCGGGATGGCCGTCAAATGGACGCTGTCCCGTCACCAGTTCATACAACACAACACCCAACGACCAGATGTCCGCCCGATGATCGACATCGCCGCCGCGAATCTGCTCGGGCGACATGTACTTGAACGTGCCCACGACCTGACCAGTCGCTGTAAGGTCCGAATGGACACCGATTCGCGCCAGACCGAAATCCAGAATCTTCACGATGCCGTCGGTTGTCAGAATCAGGTTGCCGGGCTTGATGTCGCGGTGGATTACCTCGTTGCGGTGTGCCTTGGACAGCCCTTCGGCCACCTGGCGAACCAGTTCGATCGCACGATCCAGTGGCAGGGGACCGCTTTTCTTGACAAGGTCCCGCAATGTCTGGCCTTCGTAGCAGGCCATGGCGATGAACAGTTCGCCATCGTCCGACATCCCGATCTCGTAGATCGTGCAGATGTTGGGATGATCCAGTGACGAAGCAGCCATGGCTTCGCGGGTAAATCGCCGGCGATCCTGTTCATCGTCGGCTACGTCTGACGGCAAGAATTTCAGCGCGACCGGGCGGCTCAGTCGCTGATCAGTGGCCCGATAGACCACTCCCATGCCACCCTTGCCCAGTTGCTTGTGAATTTCATAGTTGGGCACACTGCGCTGTGTCACAAGTCCGCTCAAACTGGTCGACGATGTCATTAAATAAGGTTGCAGTGCCACTGGCTGTGGCGATGGTGGAGATCCCCAACATCTCTTCCTGGGCATCGGTCAGCGGCAATTCGTCGATCAGCTGATCAAGTTCCGCGCGATGTCCATCATCCAGCTCGGCATGCAACAGGATTGTGCGGAAGCCGCTTTCGGGAATATTCCATTTGCGACCCAGTCTCTTGAAGTATTGCGGATCAAAGGGTCGCTCCAGCACCGCCAGATAACCCAAAAAAGCTACCGGGTGGTAATTCTCGATCCAGTAATACTGGGATCCCACCAGCGACGCGGCCGCCGGACTGGGCACCCGTTCCAAAACCGTTTGTGGATTGATCCCCAGCGACTCGATGTCTTCCAGCAACCAGTCGTCGTGGAGTTGCTCCTCGACCGCATGTTCGGCATAGTATTCAGCCAACTGGGCGGCCACCGGATCATTCTTCAGTTCGCGGCAACGTCGCTCACACAATTCCATCATCGGAACCGACGCCCGGATCGTGGTGTGCACCGTGCACAAGAAGTGCGGGAACAACTCATCAAACCTGTCATGCAGGTACAACCTTGCGGCGGCGGCCTGCATTTCGGGACGAAGCAGGCTGATTTTGAAATTCAGGCGTTCAGAACGTGAAGACATATTGCGACCCCGGACTATATTTTACATGACTTGAAGACAATAACAAACTTCCTGGCGGCGACGCCGGTCAGGAAGCAACGCGAAGATCATACGACCATCGTGTCCGGATGAGCGTCGTCATCGTCCTTTTTATGGGCCACGTGACCCAGTTTTTCCTTGGCACTGACGATCGCATTGATCTCGTCTTCGGTCAGCTTGTCGATGTTTTCGATGTCTTTCTCATCGAAATCATGATTGGGGTGGGCGATTCCTGCTTCACGCAATTTTTGAAGATTGGCCGACATTTTTATCTCCTAACGGGGGGGGTAATTTTGCGCATTCAAGTTATCCGAACCAGCAGGCATGTCAATCATTTGTCAGTAAATACCTGACGCATCTGCCATCGCCCGCTCAATGTCGCGACAGTGGCTGTCAATCAGACATTCATCGATCGCATTCAGCCGCAACGACACCTCGTGACGAAAACCCTGCGCGTCTGTTTGGGTAAAACGGGGAATGTCCAGCCCGCAAAGGGCTGCAACCTCCGGTGCCCCCGCGTCCACTTCCAAAAAATCGCGAATGACCGCAGGCCGCCGCCCCACGAAACGCAAATTTTCCAGCTGCAAGGAGACATTCAGGGCCGCGTAATATTTCCTTGTCGATGTGCGGACAATACGTACTCGCTGCCGGAAAAGCCTGTCCAGCGGCCCGGTCGGGGAGAGCAATACCTGTTTCTGCAAACCCAGAAAACCCATCATGGTTCGATAACCGGTTTGCAGGTAAGCCGTAGCCCGGGTTTGTGACTGGCCCGGGCGCGCCGCGTTGGCCGCTGGCTTGAGCACCGATTGTCCATATTCCACATGCATGTCATCCGAGCCGGTTTGTATCCAGCGGGGTACGCGACAGGGCGTGAGCTGATTACCGAATCCGCCCAGTCCCGACAGATCAATCCGGCAATCGGCAACCTGTTGCCAACGCGGAAAAATTCCCATTTGTGCAATTCCCGGCGGCGATTTCCC
>CAMYKF010000685.1 GCA_947258905.1 uncultured Pirellulaceae bacterium
AAAACAACCAAATACCAAAAGTCACTGCCAAAAAAGAAACAACAAAAACCACCCGACAAGCTGTAAAGTAGGTGGCATTGGGCTTGCGCCCTGCCGCTGGAATTACACGATGTATCTAACGGCAATTCCCGGACACCCTCGATCAGGTATGCAGTGACAAATTCTCCAGCGACGAAAGTATGGCGATCGTCGACGCGGATTTGTTCAGGACATAGAAGTGCAGACCGGCCACTCCCTGCGTTACCAGGTCGTCAACCTGCCGCGTGGCGTGCTCCACGCCCACCTGCCGTTGCCAGTCCGCATCATCCGGTTTTTCAGCCAGCCGGTTGGCGAACCCGTCCGGCAACCCGGATCCACACAGCTGTGTGATCTTGCGCACCTGTTTCAGGCTCAATGCCGGCAGCAACCCGGGAATGACAGGCACACCGATGCCAATTTTTTCAACCCGTTCGCGAAACGCGAAAAAGTCGGCATTGTCATAAAACAACTGGGTAATCACGACATCCGCGCCGGCATCCACCTTGCGTTTAAGGTTTTCCAGATCGGCCTGGGGGCTGTCGGCTTCCTGATGGGTTTCCGGGTATCCGGCAACGGCGATGCCGAATTCCGGAAAGTCGCCGCGAATCAGTTCCACCAACTCGTTGGCATAGTGCAAACCGCCCGGTGCCACCTGAAACCCGGGCTGACCCGAAGGCGGATCGCCACGCAGGGCCACGATGTAGTCGATCTGGTGGTCGCGGGCCGCCTTCAGATACCGGCGCAGATCGGCACGGGTAGCGTTGACCAGGGTAAGATGCGAAGCCACCGGAATCTGGTAGCGCTGTTTGACCTGACACACGATGTCCAGGGTCTTGTCGCGGGTTGAGCCGCCAGCCCCGTAGGTGCAAGTGACAAAATTCGGATGAAAGGCCAGTAGTTTGTCGAGATGCCGGAACAGCGCAGCGTTGCCCGCCGCCGTTTTTGGCGGAAACAGTTCAAACGACAACGCGGGTTTACCGGACGAGTAATGCGAGGCGAGCGACATGGAACTTTGGCAGAACAGAAACAGCGATAAACGGGTTGCTTTATCCGGACAATGAAATTTGGGACAGGGACCCGCCGCGTCAGCGAGGTACGGACGCTGCGAGCCACATAGCACCAGTTTAGGCACAATCGGCCTACCAGACGAGCGGCTGGCACTGCAAACCGGTTCGATCGGCAGCCGTCAACGCAAACAGCGCTTCGATCAAGGCCTTGTCGCACGGTCGCTGCTGTACATCACGACGCCCGAACATCCGCGCCTGATTGGCGATCATGACCTGCGGATCGATTTCGGTCACCTTGCCAGACAGCCGGGCGTCATTGGTAAAGGGCGCTACATCGTGGACTGCCATACCGTAAACCATGCTGCACACACCAATCGTCTTGCCGGTAAAGATCGAGGTGTTGATGGCGGTCTTGGCATAATCGCCGATAAAGCATCCGACGAATTGCATCCCCGTGGAAATCTTTTCAACGCCATACTGCATCTTGACTTTGCCATACGTATTCTTCAGGTCGCTGTTGCAGGTGCCGGCGCCGAGATTGATCCAGCTGCCAAGGTAGCTGTGTCCCAGAAACCCGTGATGCTGTTTGTTCGTGAATCCTTCGATGATCGAGGCCTCGATTTCGCCGCCCAGTTTGCAGGTCGAGCCGGTGGCGACGCCGTCCTTGATGGCTGAATGAGGCGCGATTTTGCAGTGAGGACCCAGATACACCGGTCCTTCCAGAAACGTGAAGGGGCCGATGTTGCATCCCGACTCCAGCACAATGGGACCATTCCGCGAATCGATTGCGATGTGTTCACCAAGAGACGTTCCATCCGCGCTGAAGACGCGGTCGGCAATTTCCCGGTACCCGCCCATCCCCAGTCGCCAGTGCAAATTTGCGACCAGCGAATCACAGTGCACGCGAATCAGATCATGCAAAAAATTGATGGCTTCCAGTGTGGCATCGATCCGCTGACAACCTGCCGTTTCCCAGGCCGCGGCGTCCAGCGCTGGCAACTCGGGCGCGGCCAGCGAGGCGGTGGGAATGGCGGCAGCCAGCAATTGCTGATCCGGGTCGGTAATCATCACCGCTTCCCGACGACCGACCAGCATTCCCAATACGGCCAGATTGGCCGCCGTGGGAGCGACGCGGGCGTTGATGCAGCAGGTCCATTCCTTCAGCGGATCCAGTGTCGAATGAAAATGCGGAAAATCCGCAGCGACCACGTCACGCAAATGGGGGCGTACCACTGCGATCACTTGATCCGGCTCATCGGTCAAATAGCTGATCAGGTCGGACAACCGGAAACTGCCGCAGGAAACGGCAAATGCGGGACGACCGGTGGTAACTGGAGCCAGTACTCCAACCCGGGCGTCTTCAAAGAGAATAATGTTCAAGGGAATCAGGATGTAATGGTTTCAGGACGATAACTGAATTGGTCGTATGTTATGACAACGACCGCTGGCGATAAACCGCCGAGGACCTCCGCGGACTGTCGAATATGACCGGCCGGTGCTGGTCAGCCAGCCCCGGGCCGCGGCACCTTTTCAGCTTCCACGTGCCATGCCGGCATGCTAATCTGGATTTCCCACCAAGAAAGCAAAATGCCTCGACCGAAGACCGTTTTCAAAGACTCTTCCTCCAATCCTTCAAAGGCACATTTGGCAATGCCTTCCAGCGCCACTGATTTGCAGCAGGAACTGCAGCTCCTGCGTCTGCGTGTTGCCGAGCAAACGGCAGAAATCGCCCGTCTCAGTCAGCTGGCAGAAACCGATGCGCTGACCGGCATCGCCAATCGCCGGGGCTTTGACACGGAGATCAAGCGTCGTTACGCCGAGACGCAACGGCACGAGCGTCCTTTTGCCCTGATGGTCATCGACGTGGATAACATGAAATCGATCAATGATGAACAGGGCCACCATGTGGGTGACGAATTGCTGCAGGAAATCGCCCGCGTTCTGCACGAGAACGTCCGGGCCTCCGATGTCGCATGTCGGCTGGGTGGCGACGAATTTGCTATCATCCTGCCCGGTGCGGATCTCCAGGCAGCCTGCCATGCGTCGCGGCGGCTTTTCGATCGCGCGGTGCCTCTGGTTCAGTCCCGGTTTGGGCAGCAGGCGGGCCAGCTGAGCGTCGGCATTGTCGAGGCAACCGCGGCATTGACGATCGAGCAAATCGTGGAAATTGCCGACCGCCGCATGTATTGTGCCAAACGTCAGGGCGGCAATCGCTTCGTCGCCGATGACGATTCATAAAAAAAGCCACCGGCTTGCATGTGAAGCCGGCGGCTTGTGTATTGATCGTTTGCGAAACTTTCGCCCGGGGCGAACTAGCGATTCAGATTGCCAGGGGCGTCAGCCGTGGCGGCCGAAGCCATCTTTTCAATCACCATGGTCGTCAGGTCCAGATTTTTCTGATAGACGACGTTGCGATTCACGCCTTGAATCACTTCGGGACGATTACCGGGATCAATTGACTTGCTGTCGAATCGAATCACCAGCGAGATGCCGTACTGCTCGGAAATCTGCCCCACCACCTGTTGCATTTGCGTGTAGGTGTCGAAGTAAATACGGGCTTCGCTATTAAGCATGTCGGTGTTGGTTTGGCGGGCCGTGGTTCGCAGCGTGGCCGCTTCGGATTCCATCTCGGCTTCCAGTTGTTTGTATTCCGGTGATCCGGGTTTGTAGTCCTTGCCTTGCTCGGCCATCTGCTGCAGGCGTTGCTGTTCGGCTTCCATTTGGGCCTTGAACTGCTCGGCTTCCGCTTTAATGGCGTCCATTCGCTGGTTAAACAGCGCATTGGCTTCAAAGACTTTGGCCACATCCAGCACGGCAACCATGCCTCCACCGGTGCTTTCCTGGGCCTGAAGGTTTCCTGCCAGCGCAAATACGCAGGCGACAATGGCGGTAAAGATTAAAGACGACTTCAAGATCAATCCTCCCTGATGGATGTGAAGCGCGACCATGGTCGGTCATTTGTTCGATTTACGGGGGTACCTGACTCTGTGCCCTGTACCGATGCTTCCAGCACCAGATACGGCGGCAATGCATGTTCTGTGCCAGAACACGTTAATCGCCCGGGCCTCGGCATTTGCGGGATTCGCGGTCGCGTGTGGGCACTCGCCCAACCAGGTCATTCCCAAAAATGCACGGCGGGTTGTAAAGGTTACATGCCGCCGGATCAATGCGAGTTTGGGCGTGATAGCTTTTATCGCTGATCGGGCAGGTCGCTGGTCTCGCTGGACTTGCTATCGTCGGTGTGGCCCTGCCACGGCATCTCGACCCAATGGATGGCCGCCAGCGGAATGTGAGTGATGGCCGATTGCTGACGCATGGCGGCCGCATGACGCGAAGCCATTTGCGAAGGCGGTTGCGGACTGCTCTCACTGATTTGCCAGCAAGTCGAAACGAGTTGCCCGCGGAGGTGCCGATTGGCGGAAACAGCCCACACCTCGTGCTGCGACTGATCGCCCAACTCCTGCAGCGGGATCGCTACCTCGGCCGTCCAGAATTCGCCCTGGGCTGCCGTGGCGACATACCACGCAGGGTTCCACGCCAGGTCGTCGCCGATGGATTCGGCCACACGTCCGCTGGAATCCACGACGAACAGGAACGCCGAGCAATAATCCCGATCGATATCGATGCTGATTTCCACCCGATCACTATCCAGCAAATTGCTGTCGCGCGGGCGGCGACCGATCGCGTCTGGCAATCGCGTGCCACTTAGCCGCCGGCAACGCAGGGCCAGATACAAAAACTGCTCGTCACAGGTGATCCACAACGTATCGGGCTGGCCGCTGCCGACCGACTGATGCAAGTGCAACTGCGAAGCACCCTCGGCTGCCGCGGTCCACGCCTCATCTTCGAGGTTGCCGTCCAGCCAGGGCCGCGAGGCCGATTGATAACATTTCAACAGATGCGAGTTCGCGCGGGCCTGCCGGGATTCCAGCAGGTCCAGTTCCATGCTGGCGACGCGAATCAGCGCATCCTGCGACACGTCGTCGGTCGCCGGACTCAGCATCATGTCTTTCAATTGGGTATCGGCCGATACGCGCGTTTGCAGTTTCCGGTTGAGACTGATCCGCGAAAAGGGTCGTCGGCCGAGATCGAGAGCCGTTGGGTCGACCAGACCGAGCGTTTGCGAGAACGACAGGGCTTGCTGATATCGCCGCAACGAGGCAGCTGCGGTCTGGGCGCTCGTCCACGCCACGTTTTCAACGTTTGATCCCTTGAGTGTGTCCTCCACCAGTTCCCACGTGGTCATCGGGACTCCGTCAACAATTTTGGTGACGGGACGCGACGTGATGCCGTCGGGAATCGCGGATTCAATTGGCGTCGCCTGTGCCAGTTGTCGCAGTTGCTGCACAGCCACATGCGCTCGCTCGCCGCTGGAGTATTCGTTGTACAACCAGTGCAGACTGGCTACGGCCAGCGGATGTTGGCGAAAGTTGTCGCTCAGATACAAATGCGTTTGCACGGCGAGATAGTTGTATCCCTCGCGCTGGCAACGCGCTGCCAGTTCAAACAGCCATATCGCCGCCGTCGGCTGATCGAGCTGGGCGACCAGATCAGCCAGATTGGCGTTCCAGATCGCCGCCGAGCGAGCCTGTTGCGGCGCCAGTTCCATAAAACGTTCAAAGACCTTGCGTTTGCCGGCCAACTTGCGCATCTGTGCAAGATTGCCGGCAGCGTTTTTTTGACCGCGGCGACGAGGCACTTCGGCGTCCATTTGTTCGATGGAAGCAAACAGGGAGTTGTCGGAACCGGCCGCCCAGGGACTGGTGAAAATCGTGTTTAGCGAAACGGTTCGACTTTTATGATGTTGTCCCGACAACAAACGACTGGGCAAACAGTAATCGCCGATCAGGGCGCCCATGCTGGTCATGTACTGGCCGGGCGAGATTTTTTGCGTGCCGCCATTGCCGTAATCGATCGTTACAATCTTGCCGGTCTGCCATGGCTCCAGACCCAGCGCGGCGATTTGCTCCTCGTACTGGTTAATGTCCGCGGCGGCCTGCACCGCCGCCAGCAACGTCGCTCGAAAGTTCAGCGGATCATCGATTTCGGTTGCGGCCGGAATCAATACGACTCGCGGTCGCAGGGTGCGAATTTGCCGCACCAGCGTTTCACGCATTCGTGCTGCCGCTGTGGCGGGGTCCTCCTCGTTGATCATGACGGGTTGGACAAACGAACCGCCCACGCGAGCCAGCGCCAACCGCATCGCATCCAGAGGCGGCGGGTCCCCACCCCGACTGACCAGCAGCGTGCCGCCGATATAGTTTTGCTCGGCGCAATAAACGGCAAATAGCTCGGGTACCAGTTCCACCGGGTCTTGCACCACCTGCAACAGCGCCACGCCCGCCGATCCACGCCGTTGCATGGTCCAGCTGATGCCACCATCGTCGCTGTGAATCACGTCGCCGCCGCAGCTAATTGCCCAGCCATGCTGGTCATCGACAAAGTGAATTCGCTGGATCGGCAGCCGCACTGGCGTATCGGCCGCTTGCCAAACACGCTCGCGGGCGTTCATCTTCCAGATGCGATTTCCCGGGCTACCGGCAATCCACAGATTATCTCCGCGGTAACAAATCGTTTGGTAGTCAACGGGCGCCCCTGGCAAGCCTTGAGACAACTCCGTCGGCTGCCAGGAAAGCCCGCCGTTTTTGGTCTGCAGCACACTGCCGTGATCACCGACGGCGAATCCGTAACGCTCGTCTATCATTACCAGGTCGCGAATGATCGAGGGCGATGTGTTGACGATGTAGGCCGGTTTCGTTTCGCCAGCCTCGTACACGGCCATGTCGCCCTGGTGGCTGGCCAGTGCGACACGATTGCCCAAAAAACTGGCTGTTTGCCACGCCTGGATATCGCCACGTGACTGGCTCGACCAGCTTCGTCCGCCATCGACGGTTTCAAATATTCCGGCAGGCTGTTGCGCATTGCCGCAGCCTGCAGCCAGCCCCTGTTGCGGTGTCGAGAAATGCAACCGATGGATCCTCGGCAGCGTGATTCCCTGCACCTGATCCCACGAGTTGCCGCCGTCGGTCGTGCGGAATAGTACGCCGCTGCTGGTGGTCGCTCGTGGATGCTGATAGC
This sequence comes from uncultured Pirellulaceae bacterium, assembly GCA_947258905.1. Taxonomy (GTDB): domain Bacteria; phylum Planctomycetota; class Planctomycetia; order Pirellulales; family Pirellulaceae; genus CAJQPP01. The sequence goes on from CAMYKF010000685.1 coordinate 7,104, forward strand.
CGCCGGCAATCCAGCCATGACCTGGCGAGGCGAACCATACGCACTCCAGACGGCAAGTAACATCCAGCGGCACCCGCTCCCACGTTTGACCTCCATCGGTGGTCCGCAACAACAAACCGCGATCGCCGGTGATCCAGCCGCGCTGCGAATCCACAAAGCAAACGTCGGTCAGTTCAGTGTCCGCCTGCCAGCTGGCTGGCAAGGGCCAGTCAATCCACTGGGCAAAGACACCCGGAGCAGGCAGGCAAGTGCACCAAACGACCGCCAGCACACAGGTACACCAGAAGCAGCGTGGCATGTGCCACAGCCGCGTTGGTCGAGCCCGTCGTCGTCCTTGACCAGGCATGAATAGTTTTCCGTTTCGCGTTTTTCAGACCGCTAATTTCCTGCAGCAAATTCTATCCGGTGTCGCCGCTGCTGCCCTAGAGGAATGCACGCCGCCGTTCGCTAGCAACCGGCCCGTTTAACCCGCGCGTTGCAAGTCATCGAGCCGTTGTTCGATCCAGCCAAGGACGCGATTTTCGGACGGGAAGAACACGACCATCATGGCCAGAAACAAACCGGCGGCGACCAAATGCCAGGCGTTGCCTTCGACAAACGCGCCCACCAGATTCATAAAAGCGGCTCCTTCCAGCATGGCGACGCCGATCAATGTCGATGTGAACCAGACGCCCAGGGTCTGGCTGACGATCTGAAACCGCGTCTCGGTTTGATCAGGATCCAGTTTGGCGATCGTTGGAGCCAGTTGCCGAATGGCGCCGACCCCGACCATCCGCGGAATGACCAGAGCTTGCGCTCCGATCAGGGCGCTGATGCCGAAAATGATCAGCGAAAGCATTGAGAACTGCGAATCAAATTTCAGAGCCACCAGCGCAATGATGAGCAGGCCAAACAGGGCCACGCCGGCAATCAGGGCAGCAAAAATCAGCCGAAAGCTGCGAATCCGCGGGCGAATCCGCTCGACCGTCTCCCGATTCAACGTCATGGATCAGTCCATTTTACTGCTGAGTTTCGTAATCAGGCTGGCCACCAGTTCCGGATCGTCCTTTTCCTCGAGGTGCGCAATGGTGGTCGGAGCAACGCCCAGTTTTTCCAGATGCCCGCGCAGGTTTTTCCAGTGTCGCTGCCGCCCTTTGCCCTCGGACAAATACAACTCGGTGACCAGTTCCTGGGCTCGTTGCAGGGCGATTGCGTCCCGGTTCTCGTAATAGTTCTTGATGGCGCGTTGCTGGAATTTGGATCGATCAGTCATCGGTCTTCCGCGGGGGTTAGGGGAGCGGTCGAGTTTAATTACTGCTGGCCTGGCGGTCGAGATTGGCTGACGGTGTTTGATGCAGTCGGCTGTGGCCGGGCTCGCAAACTCGCCATTCACAGCCGGAAAAAAGGGGAGTGTCGGACGAATTTGGCGACGATAGCAAATTTTCCAAGGGCTTGATGTCGGTCGCTAACCGTCAGGAAGCCTCAAAAATACGGTTTCAAACGGCAAGCTGGCATGCAGCAACGGCAGATCGCGGACTGGTAGCCAAAAAACCGCCGCAAGATTTTTGCAATGCAACACAAGTCAACTGTAAAATTGACATTGGTTCAAAATCTGGACTCGGCAGCAGAGAAGAAAGACAAACGGCATTTCTGCAAACCCGCCCTGAAGCGGTGTCGATAGAAGGAGTTGATGATGAGTAGCTGGTTAACGGAGCGTCAATTACGTGGTGACGTTAAAGGCCTGCAGAGTCTGACACTGAACGTGGCTTTTCTGAACGAGATCAAGCAGGAGAACGAGAAGCCGCTGGAAATTATCAACGACATCAAACTCCAGCTGGCGACTCCCCAATCGGTCGACACCAGCGAGTTGACCAGCGAATTGAACCACTTGCGTGACGAACTGGAAACCCACTTCGCACTTGAGGAATTCTACGGCTACTTCAAATCGGCCGAACTGACGCACCCGCAAATCAGCGTGCGGGCTGGCGACCTGCAATCCCAGCACGAGGAATTGTTTCTGAGCCTGTGCGACCTCGTGGAGTTGGCCGAAAGTGCGCACTACCGCGAAGCGCCGCTGGAAAAAACCCTGCTGGCCTTGTCGGTCGGCTTTCATTCGTTCGTGCAAAAGTTCAATCGGCACGAACAGGAGGAAACCGATCTGATGATGCGTCTCTGCAACGATGACATCGGTGTGGGTGACTGACAGCTCCTTCTCCTGAGGGAGAATCCCGGCGCGCCGGAAGCAGGCGGGATGAGGGCCTAATCCGCTGAACACTCGCGGGCCTTCACCCTCCCCCTAGGGGCTCTTCGGGGAATTTAGTGGCAAATTCTCGTGACCCTCCCGCCGGGAGGGTCGCCAATCCCGACCTGACGGGATGGCGG
>CAMYKF010000686.1 GCA_947258905.1 uncultured Pirellulaceae bacterium
CAGTCGGAACTGAACCACGCCTTGATGATGATTCAGCTTTATCTTGGTACCTATTTTCAATGCTCGCAGATATAGACATGATGGAGCTAGCAACCCTTGAAGGTGAAGCTGGTCCGGTAGTTGATTCGATGGTTGACTTTAACACTGATGGAATCAAGTTTAAGATTCGCCACACAATTGGTGTAAAAGCAATCGACTGGAGAGGCATGTATAAAAATGTAGGCGCATAATTTATGTTTTTTAGATTTGTTTTAAATCATTAAAAAAGACTTTTTAAAAAGGATAAAATAGATGAAGAATTTTATACAACCAGGGACAACCATTCCTATCACTCTAGCTGCAGCTGCAAGTAGTGGTGATGGATTTGAAATAGCTGCTGATGGTTTAGTTGGTGTTTTTCAGAAAGATGGAGCTATAGGCGATACTATCGAAATGGCAATCGAAGGTGTCTTTGAATTGACCCGGGATGCTGCAGACACTTTTGCCCAAGGGGATAAAGTTTACTGGAATCAAGCTGCTGAAGAAGTAACAACCGATGCAGCTGAAACCGAAATGGGATTTGCTTGGGAAGCGAAAGCTGCAGGCGCTGGCACTATTCAAGTAAAACTATTGGGGCATATAGCTTAATGGCAACTATTCCTCCAAAAGGCAGCTTTAAAGATCTATATGGCGGTGTCCTCGACATCGCTATTCCCTGCCTTGGGGAAACTATTTGCTATCGTCCTCGGGTCGGAGGGGTCCATACCATTAATGCTGTTTTCGACAACAAACATATTAACATCGACCCCGACACCGAAGAATTCCAAACCGTCATGAGTGAGCCCATTTCGATTAAGGTCGACAAGGCGGATTCACTGTCGCTGGATGCCATTGTGGGCAACGCCCGCGCTCGCGATGACGGAGACGCCGATTCCGACCCGGTGGCCGCGGATCTGCAACCGGACTTTACCAATGACCATTCCGCTGCTGTTTTGATTTCGCAGGAACCGGCAAGCGGTTTTGTCTGGTGGTGGACGTGGGTGATTGCGCCGCCACTTGTCTGGCTAGGTTCGCTGCTGGTGCGCAGTCGACATTTTTTCGCCGGTTGCTGCGCGAGGTTCATATCGGCAAACAAGCGATGTCTACGACAGATTGATCGTGCAACAAACGAATCGGAAATTGAGGCAGCATTGATCCAGTACATCGGCAGACGCACAGGACAACCCTGCGAAAATATCAGTGGCGCAGCAGGTGCCCTGCGTTCACGTGGCCTGGCATCCCTGGCCAATCGGGTCGAATCCTTCCTGCACGGATTGGAAACTGTTCGCTTTAGCGGCTTGCCGGACAAATCTTCGGTCGATCCGAAACACGCTGGCCGGGAACTGGTAAACCAGATCGAGGAAGGCATCGCCGGGTCCCGCAAATCTCGCGTGCGTCGCGCCAATGCAGCCGCTAGCCGACCAGCGTCGAAACGCCGGTTGAGACGATATGTCCGTGGTTTGTCGTTGTTAATCGTTGCCGGTTTGAGCCTTGGGATGGGCAATTCGCTGATGGCAGAAGAAGCACCGGCGACTGACAAGACAGCCGACTCGTGGGTACTGACCGAAAACCAGCGGCAGACCATTCTGGAGGAAGCCGACGCGGTGTACTCCGAGGCAACACAAATCGCGGAAACGGACAAATCGGCTGGCGCAGAAATGTTCGCCACCGCAGCCCAAAAGTACCAAACGATTATCGACAGCGGAGTCCACAACAGCCGACTATTCACAAATCTGGGCAACGCGTATTTGCAGAGTGGCCAACTGGGCCAGGCCATCGTGAACTACGAGCGTGCAAGTCAGCGGGATCCGCACCATCGTCAGCTGCAAGTCAATCTGGACTTTGCCCGGTCGCTGGTCGGCAGCCAGCCTGAGGATTCCAGTGCGGTGCCCGCGTCATTTGCGGAACGCGTTTATGATGCCAATCAATGGGTGACCGGTCTGGCGGGCAGGCCGGTCATAATATGGACCCTGTGCATTGCATCGGTCCTGTTTTGGGGTCTGATGATCGTCCGCACGGCCGGGTGGCAATTCCCGGTTTGGCGATGGGCCCTGGTGCCGGCTTTGCTGATGGTTGTTTCCTTCAGCTCCATTGCCGTGACTTTGTCGCAAGCGACCGATGACGCGAACCCGGGAATCGTGGTCGCTTCCCAGGTGACGCTGCATGCCGGCGACGGAGATTGGTTCGATCAGGTACATGCGATCGAGTCTGCTCAGGGCCAGCGAGTTGAATTGCTGGCCGAGCGCGGATCGTGGAAACAGATCGTCACAGCCGACGGACATACAGGCTGGGTGCGGGCGGATGCGGTGGAACCTGTCAATCTGTAGGCCGATGTGGCGGCATGCGTCGTAGCGAATCTCGTGAAAGATTGGAAATCTACTGCTGGTCTGACGTTTTAGCGCCCGAACCACCACGTGCAGCAGGGTCAGGCTATTCCAAAGTCTCACGACTTTGGCTACGAACCCGTTCCCACTTGAGTGTCCCCGGTGTTTGATTAGCATGCAGTTGACACAGGCCGCTGGCGCAAGAACGTGCTCTTTCGCTTTCCGGGCGTCACGGCTGCGACTGTGCTCGTCTCTTTTAGTACAATCCACGTTCCATGGAATAGTTGATGGCAACGAGTAAACCGGCAAGCAGAGCATTAGCGAAACTGCGCAAAATCCGCGGGGAGTTTGGCGAGCAGTGGGCCGCAACAAAGCTTGGGTTGATTCAAATTCTGTCGAAGGCCAGGCTTACGCGGGCCCGCGACGTGTTCGAATTGCACGAGTGTCTGATTTTTCTGCGTGCTTATCCTGATGATGCGAGTGTACTTGCCCATGTTGAAGGCGAACTCTCGCGCTTCGCGGACAGATCCGATTTGCGCCGTCATCGTGAAGAGATGGTTAATTCAGGCATCGCCGGGACCCCCATCGAATTCTCGTTTTACTGGCAGACGGCGGAATGGCTTGTGCAGCGTTTCGGCCCGCGGCTTTCCATTGAGTGGGATTACTTTGAGCACGAAAAGTTGCTTGAAGGGCGCTTGCCGCTGTTCGCCCTGTGGGCCGAGACACCCGCGTTAGACGAGCTGGACATGAGTCCCGCGGAGTGGATTAGGAACCTGAAGTCGCCGACAGAGAGCGACGCCGAATTCGTGGTAAAGCGGGTCGAGGCCATGGCCATCGATGCGTGGGTCCGGGAGTGTTTCTGGAACGAGTTGGACTTCACGTTGCGGCTGGCATGGGGTCCGGACGGTCCTTCACGTACGCACGCTTGCTGGCCGGTGGCAAAAACAGTCTTTCAGTCCAGCTCGCTGAAGCGGCCGCGCCCGGACTTGCGACATGAGGTTTTGGTGCCGCCAGAATCTATCAAGAGCGTGTCGTTAAAAGACGGCAAACGACTGGTCGCCATGGCCCGCGAAGCGATGATCACTCGCAGTCGCGACCTGGATGCATTCATCAACGGTGATCCGCGAGATGTACGCATCGTGGACTGTGGAGAGAACCTGCAGTTCGTTTGCATCGGTGTCAAGCCCGAACGGCGGCTGCTACTCGAAAGCGTTTACGCGTTTCTTACGTTGAAGAACGGTATTCCGATCGGTTACGTGCTGACCAGCGCACTGATGGAATCGGCGGAAATCGCTTTTAACGTGTTCGACACCTACCGTGGTGCTGAAGCAGCGCACGTGTACGCGCGGGTCCTGGCCACGGTACGCGCACTTTTCAACGTCGATACTTTCACGGTGTACCCGTTTCAGCTGGGATACCAAAACGACGAGGGCTTGAAGTCGGGCGCGTGGTGGTTCTATCAAAAGCTTGGATTTCGAGCGCGCGACCCCGGTGCGCTGCGGATCATGGAGCGCGAGCTGAAACGGATGCGTCGCGACCCCGCGCATCGTTCTTCGCTCGACACACTCGGCAAACTTGTCCCTCACAACGTTTACCTCGACCTGGATGAGCCACGGGACGACGTTATCGGCGAATTTCTGCTGGATGAGGCAGGCCAGACGGTCACACGCATGCTCGCGGAACGCTTTGGAGCCGATCGGGAACGGGCCACCCGGGAATTATCCGCCGAAGCCGCGCGGCTGCTCTCGTCGCCGCCGTGGTCACGACTTCCCGCCGCAGAGCGTCAAGCGTGCGAGCGGTGGGCTCCGCTGGTTGCCTGTCTGGACGTTGAGTCCTGGTCAAAGCCGGAACGCACGGCGTTGTTCGAGGTGATGCGGGCCAAGGGCGGGCGGCGGGAGAGCGAATTCGTGGCCAGGTTCGACGCCCACAGGAAACTACGAGCAGCATTTCGAGCCCTGGCTGATTAGCAGTCGTCCGCAAACGGAACGCGGCCACACACGGAACGCGGAATGCCAAATCGGCGAGGGGTATCCGCAATCGCCACGGGCGCATGCCCTATTGCTCAGGAATCCCATACGAACTGGTGACTGGATCCTGAAACAAGGAAATTTCTGGCGGGAAAAAGGTAAATATCGCAAATGCGATAGCCAGCAGCAAAAGTACTGCGAACCCGAAAAGGTCTCTGCGAGGAAGCGGCGTGGAATGAAGCATCAGTCGGAAACTGATCCATTGACCGGCTACGATCGCGGCCACGAAAAGACTCACATCAACGACCAGAACATGTTGACCGAGAACCACATCGATTCCCCACGCCCCTGTGATGATCACAAGCATCATCGTCAGGACACTGAATGCTTTGGCAAATCCCGGATTTGGCAGCGCTAACCTGAAATACAGGTACTCGACCACAGCCCACACGAGTGCTGGCCAAAACGCCAGCTTCAAGTGCTCCCAGGTACTTTCATTGACCGCTCCAAAAACGGCTACAAACTTCGAATGGTCGCTCCATTCGAAAACAAAGTGCAGGCATGTGCCAGGGACGATGATGAATACGACACCGATTGACTCCATGATCGCAAGCTGCCTGGCTGGCCAATGCGGGCCAGTTTTTTTGCCAGTGGAAGCGTCGCAAGTTCCATTCATGGTGCGGCTCTTTCGACGTCGATATTTTCGCCGATTTCGAATTGCAAAACGTTGACTCGTTTATTAGACAACGTGGCGATGATTTCTACAGTAGCAAGCCAGCTGCGGCCAGGACTGCTTGCCGCGCTGGAACCACTTACCCAACCAGAACGAAAACATGGGATTGGGATGCTGACCCAGGACGCCGAAGCCTGGCTTGCGGAGGACGGGACGGTCGCCCGCATTGAAAGAAAATCACTTCTGCCGGGGGGTGCCCGTCTTGATCCACTCGACTTCGAGTTTGAATGGCCCGGCTTTTTTGTCGCCAAGCAGGAAGCCCAGCCCTGCAACCTCGGGAGGATCAAGCTTTTCGTCTGGAAACGTTCTTCCCCGCCAGGTAGCGACGAAATTGTCCACCGGCATTTCGACCTCGATCCACTCATCCTCCTTTGTCTCGAACGACTGGCGGTAAGCATAGCCTCCAAGATTGCTTTGTGTGTAGAGATTAAGGTTGTATACACGCCCGTCACCACGAACGCGTATGACAATCGAGTCACCGGCCTTCAGCCCAGGCTCTGCTGCTCGGGCTCTGACCGAGGCAAAGCCGCCGTTATTCTCCAGCGACAACGTGCCAAAGAATTCCATCTTCTTGTCATCATTGATCCTGAAGCGGCCATCTGAGCGACCGCCCATCACGCCGTCGTTGACGGTCTGCCACGCAAGAGCATCTTCGGGTTCGTCAAACTTGAACAAGACTCTATCCTGTGCTTCAGCAACGCCAATGGCGGCAATCAAAACAAATGTCGAGAAGCATAAAGTTTTTTTGTTCATTGGGACGTGCTTTTTGAGTTTGATTTTTCGTCATGATCAATAATGCTCAATCACGTTAGCTTATTACAAAGGATTTTCAATCCGCCCCGTAAACAGGATTGAGCCGTTCACGGTTGCTGGCGATCCGGGCAATCGACCACCATTTTTCGCAGAACTTCGACGACGTTCGACCAGACATCTGGTTTGTATGTCTTCAGGATCTCGGAATCCTGAGCGGACGCAATTTGGATCGGGTTTTGCAGTTGGTCTTGCCAACCCGGTTCCAATGCCGAAGTCTTGACGTGATTTGGTAACGATTGCCATTTGGGAACTGAATTTCTGGCGTCCGCGTGCAGCGGTAGTTCCAAAGTCTCACGACTTTGGCTACTAACTTAATCATTGCGGTTGGAGCGTAGCGAACCTCGTGAGAGATTCGACTTTAACTGCGGCGTCGAAATACGAAGAACAGCACTAACCCGCTGAGCACGGTCACCGCGAATCCAATCAGCTGTTGCGGCCGGTTGATCGCCGACAGCGTAGCCAGAATGATTGTCACCACTATGTACAGCGCCGCCACGACCGAAAACCAGACCGAACGAGATCGGGATTGTCCCTCGACCCGCGACCAGAACACGCAGGCGACCGTCAGTGCCGCGGTCACGGATAATGTAAAGCCCAGGTAATCGAGCAGCGATTGCAGGTTGGAAAAACTCGCCACAATGACGGCCAGGGCGACTTGCAACCAGATCGCGGTCGTGGGCACGTCCAGCCGGTTTCTTGTAGCCGCCGTGAAAATATTCGGAAAGACTCCGTCTTCGGCCATCTTGGCGTATACCCGTGGCCCCGCGATCACCATTGACGAAACGGAACTGAACAGGGCAACGCTCACAATGATCCGCACGATCGTGGTTATCACGCCTCCACCCAGGGACCGGGCCGCGACGGCGGCGACATCCGGCGCGCCGGCCACCTGCCCGGGCAGCGGGGCAAAAAGAAAGATGTAGTTCAGAACCAGGTAAACCACCGTGACGATGACCGTGCCCAGCAATAACGCTCGCGGCACGTTGACCGTCGGGTTCTTTACTTCGCCCGTGACATACACAGCTGCGTTGAATCCGCTATAGCTGAGCGAAATCCAGACCAGGGTGGAGGCAATCGCATAAACCGAGAATTCGGTAGTTTGCTCGACGGCCGCCAACCCTTCCCAGCGATCGGGAAAAACAGCGAACCCGAAAACAATAAAGGCGCCCAGCAACAACAATTTCGCCGCCACCACAATGTTTTGCGTGATCAGGCCCGATCGCAACACTAGCGAATGCAGAGTCCCGCAAACCACGATCGACAGAATGCTGGCCGTGCCCGTGACATACCAGTCCGGTCGCATTGATTCGGGGACGGCGTAGGATTCGAACGCTACGGCGGCAAAGGCAATTGCTCCAGTGAATCCGGCCAACAACGAAACCCAGCCCGCGATGAACCCGACAACTGGATGCACCAGTCGACTGAGGAACAGGTACTCGCCGCCGGATTCGGTGATTCGTCTTGCCAGTTGCCCGTAGCTGATGGCGCCGCAAATGGCGACCAGGCCCCCGATTCCCCAAGCCAGCATCACATGTTGCCGGTTGCCGACATCGGCCAGCGAAAAACCACTGGTGGTGAACACGCCAGCGCCGACCATGTTGGCCACGACCAGGCAGATCGCGGAGACCAGTCCAAACGGCTTGATGGTTTGCTGCGTGTCGCTCAATTTTTGCGAAACTTCAAAAAGTAGTTTTCTTGCAGACCGTCAATGTCCAGTTCTTCCACCAGTTCGAATCCCGCCTCTTCAATCTCGTCGCGCACGACTGATTTGCCCGCGCGGACGTGACCGAGAATCCACTCGCGGCTCTCCCCCGGGATGCGTTTAAAGTCCACCACGATCAAATGGCCGCCCGGCCGCAAGGCGCGATGCACAGAGCCCATCGTGGACGCGGGATATTCAAAGTGATGATAGGTGTCGCATATGAAAACCACATCGACCGAGTTTGGCGGCAGGTTGACGCTGTTCTCGGCGCACAGCACGCCAGTGATATTGCCCAGTTCCAGCCGCGTCGCTTCCTCCGTGATGTGCTTGACCAGTCGCGGCGCGATGTCCACAGCAAACACCCAGCCGTCATCGCCGGTTTCGATTGCGAACATTCGCGAAAACAATCCGGTTCCCGCGCCCACATCGGCAACCTCATCGCCCTTGTCGATACCGCAGCCGGCAAGGATTCGTTCGCGAGCCACAAAGATTTCGCGACTCTCCATCTCAAAACGCTCGACCATCTGATCGACATCCAGATCGGGATTGAGGAAACCCTCGTTGATTCCCGGCTTGACGCTCTTCTCGCCAGCCAGTGCTGGTGGCGCTTCCTCAACGGCCTGAGCCAAAAGATGGTTATTCAGGGCTGCGACGCTAATCAGCAGCCAGCCAATGGTATTGTAAATCATTGCTTTCAATCCGTATCGTTTGCCAGCTCCAGTCAAATCCAGTCATGGATTGTAACTGGAATTGCACACTCGCGTTGCATTTGTTTGTTAGACTCTCGATTGTTGTTAAGTTGATGTCAGGCGATGCGAAAAGTTTCGCTCAATTCCTGATGATTTCAACCGGAGCCAACACTCGATGATCAGCCGGACACGGACCCGAAGCGATTGGTGTGCGATTTTGCTCATGCTCGCAACCGCCGGTTGCCTCAACGCGCAGGAAACCGGTGACTCGTCGCGCGACGAATTGCACCAGCAGGTCCGTGTGGCTATGACCGCTGGCGACTATCCCAGTGCTGTCAATGCTCTGGAAGACCTGGTGGGCATGGATTCCGACAACGTGGATTACCATTTCACGCTGGGCAATGCGCGGTTTATGAATGGTCAAATGACCGAAGCAGTGGCAAGTTACGACCGGGCCATTGAACTGCAACCGGACCTCCGTCCGCAGTGCTGGCAGCGCGGGCTCGCTCTCTATTACGCCAAACAGTTTGACCTGGGGCAGCAGCAATTCGAAACCCATCAGACTTACAATCGAAACGACGTGGAGAACGCCGTGTGGCACATGTTATGTGTCGCGAAGCAGGTTGGCGTCGAGCAGGCTCGCGAACAACTGATCCCGATCACAGGCGACCGTCGCGTGCCCATGGCCGAAATATACGGCTTGTTCGCCGGCACGGGTACTGTCGAGGACGTGACGCAAGCCGCCGCAGCCGTCGGTGAGGTGGACGTTCGTTACCGGCGTCACATGTACTATGCCAACCTGTATGTCGGACTCTATTACGACATGACGGGAGACAGCGAACAATCGCTGGCGGCCATGAAGCGGGCTGTTGAGCTGAATCCGATCGAACCGGGCCAGTTAATGGGCTCGGTTGCCGATGTGCATTTGCTGCTGCGTGCTGGTGAGAAGGATGGGAAGTGAACCTAATATTCGGCTTGCAAGAAAATCGTTCAGTTTGAGCGGTTCGCGGCAATGGTGACACAAATGTATGCGTGCGAGGCCCTGCGCACGCCATGCCCGCGTGCAAGACCGGGATCGCACTTCGTGCGATGAAGAGCGCGGGCCTCGCTCTTCTACAAGGGGCTCTTCGGGGAATTTAGTGGCAAATTCTCGTGACCCTCCCGCCGGGAGGGTCGCCAATCCCGACCTGACGGGATGGCGGGGAGGGCCACTCT
>CAMYKF010000687.1 GCA_947258905.1 uncultured Pirellulaceae bacterium
GCCCGTCAATTGGGATTGGACGGCCGCCCAGCCACCGGGTTGATAAACGGAAAGGCTGCCCACGTTGGCTTGCAAATCACGCCAGGCTGCAAGATTGCCCGAGCCATTGGTGTAGGCCGTGATCGGGTCTTCGCGCGAGTAAGCGTTCGTGTAAACCGTGCCAGCCAGGCTAATACGCACAATGGCACTGTGGTTGGACGGCAGAAAATCAAACGTGACGTCGTTCGACGTATAGCTCCAGCCAACCGCCCGGCTGCCCACGACCACTTCATCTACGTGATCCACCTGAGACACATTTTGTGCGCCGAGTCGGTTGGCCAGCGATTCTTCGACGGTCAGGTACAGATTCGGCCTGCTAAACATGCCGCGAGCAGCCGCATCAAAGCCTGGCATTTGTCCACGTTCCTGCAACAGCGATAACCAGCGGCCCAATTCCGCCTGATACAAACGGTTCTCGGGCGACACCCGCTCGCCTTCGCGATTGACAAATGCCTGACGCCGCTGTTCCAGTCGTCTGGTTGCCGATTCCCTGGCTCGCGTGGATTGACCCAGCAGGTACTGAAACAACTGGTCTTCCATCGCGCCGATCCGACGCTCTGACAATGCGATCGGTTCGTTTTGGTAACTGGTCGAGGCCAGTCCGAAACGTTGCCGCGCGTCAGCGAGTGTTTGTCGAAAGCTGTTGATTTGCCGGTTGAACGCAGCGATGTCGTCGGGTTGTGACGTCAATTCCAGCGCATTCAGCGAATCAACCAGTTCATTCAATTGCAGCCGTTTGGTCAGGTACTGGTAACCGTAATCCGACAGGGTGCCCGAGTTGAAGTTGTCAAGGTTTTGCAGCGTCGAAACCAGTTCGTTGCGCGAGCGATCGAGTTCCGCAATGGGCACTGTCTCGATTTCGGGGCTCAGCTCCGCCACTGTGTTCAGCACGTCATACGACCCGGATTGGGCAGTAGCGCCCAGATGCCGTTGCAGACGCTTGTACACAGTGCCCAGTTTTCCGCTCAGGCTTTCCGCCGAAGCAAACTGACTGGCGACTTGCGACAGCACGACGGGGTCACCCGCAAATCCCCTGGCGGCTTCGGTCTCAAGCTGGCGAATCATGAACTGATCGCGAATCCGGTCGGCGTCGCTGCCCGGACCCAGTGCTTCCTGCAAGTCCTGCACGGACCAATACAATTCGTCCGCTGTCGTCTGTGCCCGGAGACTAGCTGCCGGCAGCACCATCGCCGAAATCAAAACGACTGTCATTGACAGCCAGATCGTTGGCTGTCGTGATCCTCTGGATGTTCGTCTGGTCATGAGATTGCCCGTCCTTCGTTTGGTGTTCGTCATTCAGCTACTTGTTGACTGTCCCCGAGTCGGGGGTGGCGCGGTTGCCCGGGTGACAAGGGTCGGAGCCGAATCGCAGTCTGATTGTGCGGCTCAGAGCCTGATCGAATCAGAGACCTGATGGTTGAGCCAGGGAGCTGACTCAAAAATCAAACTCCCTAATCTACCTTTCTTGCCGGAATTTGGCACCCGGCATACCGCCCGGTTGGCGGGCGAACCCGCACGCTGCATGGTGAAATCCCGTTTTCGTGTCCGATCCGGACGGGTCGCATGCCCCGATCGGCGTCTCTGCGAACTCGTCGGCCCGGCCGCGCCCGCGCCTGACAGGCGTCCGCTGGACCAGGTCACGCGAATTTTCTAGCATGTGCATCTTGCGGCTGTGGGACCGCTTTATCAAATCAGATCAATCCGGATTGTTGCCGTTACAGCAGGAATTTTCGATGACCGAGGACGCACTTCACGATCGTGGCAAGGCCATGGAGGATGTCTTTTTCCACGATGTGGATCAAAGACTGATGGATCAAATCAAGGCCGAACTGGCGGCCGATGAAAATCGCACCGAATTGGCGGCGGCGACCGGTATTGAGGACAAGGCGGTTATCGGTCGTTTGATCGAATTGGGAATCTCGGCCGAGACCCTGGCCAGTGTGGGGCTGATTCCATTGATTGCCGTGGCCTGGGCAGATGGCAAGATGGAAGCGAATGAACGCGATGCCGTGCTGAGGGCAGCTCGCGAATCGGGAATCACCGAAGGGCACGCCAGCCACAAGCTGGTTGCCAACTGGCTGATCCATCGTCCCGGCGATGATTTGCTGGACACCTGGAAAGACTATGTTGTCTCGTTGAAGCAGAGTCTTGATGCCACCTCGCTGGAACAGGTCAAGAACAGCGTTATCCACCGGGCCCAGCGTGTTGCCAATTCCGCCGGCGGCTTTTTGGGACTGGGACGGACATCCAAAGTCGAGCAAGAAGTGATCGACGATCTGAAAGCGGCATTTTAACGCAATGACATTCGCTTACCGGGTTGATGGCCGTCCCTGAGGTTTTTCGTAGACGTTGTTTGTCGTTATTCGCGCCAGAATTCGCCGATGGTGGTGAACGGGCTGGCGGCCGGCAGCTCATGACGATCGTAGACGGTCGGGCGATTCGTTAGCGGGGCCAAACACCAGCTTTTTGGTCCAGTCGTCCGATCCGGGATTCTCCGGTTGGTAGACCTCACGATAGACTTGACGTGCAGCGTCAATGCCCTGTTCCGTGAAATAGTATCGTGGACCGAAACGGGTTGCCGGAACCGACCAACTGGGCGGATCCCCCATGGTATCCCAGGTTGTTTTGCTGCAGCCTTCCGGAAAACCCCGTGAAAAATCTTGCCAATGGCTTGCGTGTGATAACCGTGATTTCGGAAATGCTGCGTCAAGGTCACCACATCCGGATTTTGCGCGAGTGAGCGTGGTTGGACGTGATGCCAATCGAATCGGGACGCTGCCCGGTCATCAGGCTGCAGCGTGACGGGTTGCACAACGCCTGTTGGCAATACGCGTGCCGAAAAAGCATTCCCTGGGAAGCCAGCCGGTCGATATTCGGCGAGATCAGGTGGCTGGCGCCGTAACATCCGAGTTCCGGGCGCAGGTCATCGATGGCAATCAATAGTACATTGGAAGGCTGCGCAGCAGCAGGCTGGTTCAGGCAACTGGCGATCGCAGCCAGCAAGCAGGCAATCAACAGGCAACGCTGGGCACGCATCAAGATCGTCAACAAAAAACTCCCGGGTCAAAAATTCTGATCGGCCAGCTCGCGCAGGTAGTCCAGAGCTGATTCGAGATCGGTGGTCTCGACTCCTTGCTGGCGTCCGGCGATATCGCATTCTCCCAGCAATACCAGTTCCGCGTAACTTTCATGCGATTCCAGCCGCCGCCGCGCGCGGGCGCCGATTGTGCGATCCCGTAACTTGTGGGTTTCCATGTGTTGTTCGATTAGCCAGTAAGTGCGATCGGTAATGAATCCCTCCAGTGCTTCCAGTCCGGCCGCAACATGGTCGCGCGGATCAATGGCCTTGCCAATGTCGTGCAACAACGCCGCGGTTAAAAACTCTTCATCGTAGGGTAACTGGTCACAGGCCAGATCAAACACCTGCAAGCTGTGATACAAGGCGTCGCCCTCGGGATGGTACCGCGGATCCTGCTTGACGTTTTCCAGCGGCAGCAACAACGAGAAGAACAACTGGAACGGGTCGACCGAATCGGAGACGCGATTCAGTTCCTCGTCCAGATTGATTTCAGAATATTCCCGTTGCAGGAACTCGCGCAACTCGGCGATGCTGGCCCGCTCGATAGCCTTGCCCGTGATGGAACTTTTGAAAACGTAATGCGCCTTGTTTGACGGGTATACCGTCAACTCGAACGGATACGTATCCTTGACGTGGACGTGACGGTAAATGTTGGTTTCGCCGCTCTTGGTGATCTCCTTGCGCTGCGTCTCGAACTGATAACCGTGAAACTCCAGCACGCCGGTAACGGCATCCAGTCCGTCCGAGAAGAGGTGCAAGTCGATGTCCGAGCCGCGACGAATGTGTCCGGTCAGCACACTGCCGATCAGTCGCGGCCGGTAATCGGCCAGCAACTGCATCAGGTGCAAGGCGGCAATTCGCATCTCACGCAGCTTTTGAGCCACTGGCAGATCGCCATCGAACATGCGGGAAAGATTCTGGATTTCGTCACGGATCTCGGCGTTACTTGGCAGATCGGCGGGTTTGACCCAGCCTTTGCAGATTTGGCGAGCCGCTTTCATTTTGGCGCGATAGTATTCCGATTCGCGCCGGTCAAACATCAACCGAGCGGCTTCCCACGCGATTTGACGCCTCAGCTTTGTGCGATTCATGCTGCGGGCCGCTTGCGGGCCTTCAGGATAAGGAGCATCGATATTCGGCGACTTCGCACTTTGCCAGCGCCTTCCCCTTCGATCATACGAGAGGCCGGGCAGCAAAAAAAGTTCATGAAATCGGCGAAGATCATGTCCGCTGGCGGTGGCCAGCCAACGGCGGGGTTGCAGCGGAATCGGTATTGGCGGCCGGCAGCCAAAACGGTTAGATTCCGCTCAAAACGGGGCATTTTCCCCCTAATTGCCAGCAGATTCGCAAAATCGGCCTAGTCCTTAAACGCTTGTTTAATAGACTGAGTTAGAGGCTCATTTTTTGCATCCGGGATGACATGGTCGACGAAAGCACCAAAAACCGCATTCTGCAGGCTGCAGGACCCATTTTCGCCGACGTGGGCTACGAACACGCCACGGTGAGGGAGATTTGCGGGGCGGCGGACGTCAATGTGGCCAGCATCAAATACTACTTCGGAGACAAGAAAAACCTGTATTTGGAAACCGTCCGCCAGGCCCGGAACATGCGAGCCGAGCGATATCCGTTTCCGCAGATGGCGGCTGAAACTTCGGCCGAGGAAAAGCTGTATGACTTCGTATCAGCGCTGTTGCGACGGCTGACCGCCCTGCAAGCTGCTCCCTGGCAGGTCAAGTTGTTGATGCGTGAATTGATGGATCCCACGGACGCCTGCCGCATGCTGGTCAAGGACTATTTTCAGCCGATGTTTGATTCCCTGCTGGGTGTTGTCGACCAATTGGTCGAAGGGCCGCTGGAACCTGATAAACGTTTGAAGGCGGGTTTCAGCATCATTGGCCAGTGTTTGCACTATCGATACGGCAACGAGGTGGTCAACCTGATGGTCCCGCCTGAGCACCGCGCGGCTTTTGAAGTCGAGCAGATTGCCGATCATATCACCCGATTTTGCCTGAGTGGCCTGCGCGGCTATGCCGCAGATTCGACTAAAGAAATCCGGCAAGATCGCGGCCCGGCCGCTGAACATCCTTCTGAACCATAACATCATTTCGCAATCAAAAACGCGATGCCGACAAAGACCAACCGATTCGCCGGGATCCACCGGTACCTGATCTCCTTCCTCATCCTTGGCGGCGCCCTTGTCGTGATGGTGCTGATGACACTGTTGCGAGAGGATCCGGCCGACAAGGAAAACGTCAGTTTGTTGAACACCGTCGTGGTTTGGCCGGCTGAGGATTTTCGCGGCAAGCTTGACATCGACGTAACCGGAATTGTCGAACCGCATCGCGAAGTACGGGTAGCAGCGGAAGTCTCGGGGCGGGTCGTACACAAATCGTCGCGCTGCCAGGCCGGCACACTGGTCTCGCCGGATGACAAGGAACCCTTGTTGCAAATCAATGCTTCCGATTACGAGCTGGAGAAACGCCGGCTGACAGCCTTGCTGGAACAATCCAAGACCTCGCTTGACGAACTGGACGACGATCTGGCGGGATTGCAGAGTTCCCTGCAACTGACCGAGGTCGACCTCGAGTTGCAACAGCAGGAATACGAGCGCCGCTTGAGTCTGGGTACCGCGGCCTCAAAAACGGAACTGGATCAAGCTCGTCGATCAGCGAACGCAGCCGAACGGGCTGTGATCGAGTTACAGAACAGCATTCGCACGGCGACGACACGTCGCGCGCGATTGCTGAGCGGCATTGACTTGTCGCAGGTTCAGCTGGACCGGGCCAATCTCGACATCGAACGCACCAGCGTCGGGGCTCCGTTTGATGGTGTCATCGTATCGGAGATGGTCGAGGCCGGGGATTATGTTCGCGCCGGTGATGAAGTCATCGTGATCGAAGACACGAGCAAAGCCGACGTTAAATCGAACTTGCGACTGGAGCAGTTGCGTCGCATCGTCAAATATCAGACGCCCGATTCCCGCTTTGACCTGGCATCGAATCTGGCGGCTTATCAGTTGCCGCCGACGGCGGTCACAATATCGTGGGGCGAGGGCGACGACCGCGTGGAATGGCCGGGAACGCTGGTGAGATTTGATGGTATTGGCGTTGATCCGCAAACCAAAATGATTCCCTGCCGCATCGAGGTCGATGATCCGGTCAGTGTTTTTCGCGGCAAACCGCGGGCATTGGTCCGGGGTATGTTTGTGAAGGTCAATATCCAGCTGGATGTTGCAGCCGCCGACGACGAAACGCTGTTGACGATTCCCGCCGTCGCCTTGCATCCGGGCAATTTCGTGTGGTCGGTGGTCGATGGCAAGTTGCAGCGTACCAAAGTCGAAATTATTGACCGCAAGAACAGTTCCGATCCGGATCCACGCAAGCGAATGATCGTGATTCGGGTCAAGCAGGGAGAATTGAAACCGGACAGCCAGATCGTCGTATCAGCGCTGGCCCAGCCGAATCCGGGTGTGGAAGTCAAGCCGATTCCGTTTGACGAAGAGAACCCTGAACCCGCGACGGCGGAGATTCCGTCGGACATATCGCCGGAGCCCCAAACGACGAGGGCCGGCGAACCGGTCGATGCGACCAGTGCCCGCGTGAAACAGGGGGTGACGCGCTCATGAAACGTGTCATTCACTGGGCGATCAAGAACTCGCCAGCCATGAACATGATTCTGATCGCGGCCCTGATCATGGGCGCGGTCAGTATGGTCATCATGCGTCGCGAAGTGTTTCCGGAATTTGCTCTGGAAATCCTCCTCGTCACCGTGCCCTACCCTGGTGCCACTCCCGAAGAGACCGAAGATGCCGTCTGCGAAAAAGTCGAGGCAGCGATTTCCGGTGTTGATGGCATCAAGAAATACACGTCGGTGGCCCGCGAGAGCTTTGCCTTTGTCATTCTGGAACTCAATGCTGACGTCAAGGACGTGCAAAAGGTCCTCAACGATGTCCGTTCGCAAATCGACCAGATCCAGAGTTTTCCGGATTCGGTCGAAGACCCCAACGTGCGGCAAATCGTATTCAAGGCGCCGGCTATCAGCATCGGGGTCATCGGTCCGGAAACCAGCGAACTGGATGAATTGACACAGGACTGGTATCTGCGGGAACTCGCCGAAGGCATTCGCGAAGACCTGCTGCAACTGGAGCCCGCCAAGCCGGCCAATCCGATTCGCCGTGCATTTCATTCGCTCATCGCGCCGCCTGGTCGCAACGCCATCAGTACAGCCGAAATTGTGGCCGCCCGGGACTATCAAATCGATGTGGAGATCCCTGAAGACCGCATGCGGAATTACGGTTTGAGTCTGCGGCAGATCGCCGGCATCATTCGCTTGCACAACACCGAATTGCCTGGCGGCAAAATGGAAACTGACAGCCAGGAAATGTTGCTGCGTGGCAAGAAACGAGTGGAATACGGCGAGCAGATTGCCGAGATACCCGTGATTTCGCTGCCCAATGGCGACGTGGTGCGTGTCGGCGATATCGGCACTGTGATTGACGGATTTGCTGACTCCACCTCGATTCATCTCGTACGACGACCAACCGACCTCCAGGGTCGGCCAGCCATGGTCATTAGCGTGGCCCGCACATCGGACGAGGACCTGTTTACGGTCGTTGATACCGTTCGCAAATACGCTGCCGGCAAGACGCTGCCTCCCGGTTACGAATTACGACTATGGAGTGACATTTCCGTTGACGTGCGCGAGCGGATTGAATTGCTGACAAGTAACGGCTTGTACGGTCTTTGTCTCGTGTTTCTGGTGCTGGCGATTTTTCTGGACCTGAGACTGGCCTTCTGGGTCGCACTCGGCATTCCGGTGTCGATTTTGGGAACAGGCGTGGTACTGCTCATGCTCGGGCAAACACTGAATATGCTCAGCATGTTTGCGTTCCTGATGGCACTGGGCATTGTCGTCGATGATGCGATTGTGATCGGGGAAAACATTTATCATAAACGCCAGCAAGGCATGAAGCCGGTGCAGGCGGCCGTGGAAGGGACATACGAAGTGCTGCCGAGCGTGTGCGCTTCGGTGACCACCACCATTATCGCCTTTTTGCCGCTGGCATTTGTTACGGGTGTGATGGGCAAGTTCATTGCCGTTATGCCGGTGGCGGTGATTTCCATGCTGGTGATTTCGCTGATCGAGAGCATGTTGATCCTGCCCTGCCACCTGGCTCACGAAAACAATCTCTTCCTGCGCGGGCTGACCAGGGTCTTTTATATATTCAAGCCGCTGTTGATTCCTTTCAAGTGGCTCAACAATAAGGCCAGTCAGTTCATGAACTGGCAAATCGAGAGTTTGTACGTTCCGTTCATGCGTTACACACTCAAGCACAAGTCGATGGTGCTCTCCTCGGCCATCGGATTGATTTTGATCGCAGGCGGATTCATTTCCTCGGGCATGGTGCCTTTTGAAGCCTTCCCCAAGATCGATTCCAACGATATCTCGGCCACCGTGGTTTTCCCGGACGGAACGGCGTCCTACGAAGCGCAAAACGCCACGCGGATCATGCAGGATGCCATGTATCAGCTGGATGAGGAAATCAGGCAGGAGACCGGCAGTAGTGTGATTCGTATGGTCTATCAGCGGATTGGCGAAGTCGGTGACGGGTTTGCCGGTCCCACCGGTGTGACCAATGGCAGTCATGTAGGCACGGTGGAAGTGGAACTGGTGCGGCCCAATTTCCGTACCATCACCAGCCAGCAGATCATTGACCGCTGGCGCAAGCTGGTTCCGGAAATCCACGGAACCGATGCGATCAAGTTCGGTTCACGGGGCATGGGCCCGGGCGGAAGCAAGATTGAGTTCAAGCTGTTGGCCACCAGCGACAGTGTGGAATTTCTGGAACAGGCAGCCGAGGACGCCAAGAACTACCTGCGCACCAAACAGGGCGTGACTGATATCGAGGATGATTTGCGTGTTGGCAAGTACGAAATGATGCTGCCGTTGAATGAACAGGGCCGGTCCCTTGGACTCGACGAACTCGCCATTACGCAGACCGTTCGCGCGGCCTACTACGGCGAGGAAGTGATGCGGCTGCAGCGTGGCCGACATGAAGTGAAATTGATGGTTCGCTTGCCGGAAGATGACCGCAAGTCAATGGAGAGCTTTGAGGAAATCCGCGTCCGCGACAATAACGGCGTGGAACGGCCACTGAGCGAAGTAGCCGATCCGCAGTTCCGTCGTGCCAGTTCGGAAATCAACCGACTGAACGGCAAACGCGCGATTACCGTCACGGCGGACGTCGACAAGTCCGAAGGCGCCAACGCCTTCAATATCGTGCAGGAAATGCGAGCCGAGTTTATTCCCCGCCTGATCAGGCAATACAAGGAAGA
>CAMYKF010000688.1 GCA_947258905.1 uncultured Pirellulaceae bacterium
GGTAACCTCGATTCAGCGACAGGCAGGGAGATTATGGGCTTGTTCGATGAGCTGCACGCCAGGGGAAACACCCTGATTGTCGTAACCCATGAACAGAGTATTGCCGATCATGCCGACCGCGTCGTACGGTTGAGTGATGGCGATATTGTCAATGACGCATGAATGAGCGATTACAAATGCCGCGTTTAACGACGCTCCTGATGTCCCTGTTGTTGGCGGCCTGCGCCGCGGATGAGGATACTGGCCCCGCCTACGATACTGCAGCCGTTGAGCGTCGCACGATCGAGGTCGCCGTGATTGAGACCGATCATGGTGAAATGGTGATTCAGTTCTGGGATGATGTGGCACCCAAAACCGTGGAGAATTTCAAGAAACTGGCGGGCGACGAATTCTACAACAACACCGCCTTTCATCGCATCATCGACGGATTCATGGTTCAGGCCGGCGATCCGTTGACCCGGGATGATTCACTGAAGGCCCGCTGGGGGACCGGTGACCCGGGCTACAAGATCGATGCTGAATTCAACGATCGCAAGCATGTGCGGGGCGTCATCTCGATGGCGCGGGGGACGGACGTCAATTCGGCCGGCTGCCAGTTCTTTATCTGTCTGGGCGACACGGAGTCTCTCGATGGCAAGTACACGGCTTTTGGACAGCTGATTGACGGTGATGATGTGCTGGAACAGCTGGCCAAGACCCCGGTCGAGGACAATGGCCACGGGGAGATCAGCAGCCCGATTGAGAAAACGAACCTGAAGAGTATTCGTATCGAGCAGCGTCAGGTCGACGACAACTAAACAACTAATAAAGCCGATTCGTTACAGGATTAAACAAACAGCCCCGCGGATAGCCACGGGGCTGTTTTATGCAGGACAGGCTGTTTTGTGCGGGACAGAAAGCGAGCGATTCGCGACACGCAATTATCTACTCTCCGGCATCAGCTCGGCGTATCCAGCAACGCCAGTTCAGGGGCGATATCCTCCAGCAGTTCGGCCATCTGCCGCTTGACCTGCGAGGTCGTTTTGAATTTCAGTACCGACTGGAAGATGTGTTCGGCCTGAGCGATCGATACCTGGCTGGCCAGCCGTTTGATGGAAGGAATAAAGGCCGGACTCATGCTGAAAAACCGCACGCCCATTCCCAGCAACAACAGGAAAGTCCTGGGTTGTCCGGCCATTTCACCGCACACGGTCACCTGGGTGTTGGCGTGATCGCAGGCCTGAATCACGTTGTGCAAAACGTGCAGCACCGCGGGAGACATGGGCTGGCACAGGTGGCTGACCTTGGGATTGTCCCGATCGGCCGCCATCAGGTACTGCACCAGGTCGTTCGAGCCGATGGAGACGAAGTCCACCAGGTCGAGCATCGAGCTGATCATAATGGCCGCCGCAGGGACTTCCAGCATCATGCCCATGGGGACGCGGGCCGTCGGTTTGCCCTGTTCCATTAGTGACTTGTAGCAGCGGCGTACCATACCACGCAGCCGCCGCAGTTCCTCGATGGTCGTCACCATGGGAAACATGATACGGACATTGGATTCGGGACAATCAGCGGCGGCCCGAATGATGGCGCGAATCTGTGTGTTGAAGAATTCCGGGTGTTCGAAAGACAGGCGAATGCTGCGCCAGCCCATAAACGGATTGGCTTCCTGATGATTGTGTCCCAGGTAGGGCACCGTCTTGTCACCACCGATATCCAGCGTGCGGATGCTTACGGTGCGATTTGGCGAGGCGGCAATAATCTGACGGTAGGTGTCGTATTGTTCCTGCTCGTCGGGCACGTCGGAGTGAGTCAAATACAGGTACTCTGTGCGATACAACCCGACTCCCGAGCCTCCCATGGCCCCGGCGGCATTGGCGTCCGGCACGCCGTTGATGTTGGCTTGCAGGTGCAGGCCAACTCCATCGGCGGTCACCGCGGGCAGGTCGCGATTCTCGGCCAGTTCGTCCTTGAGATGAAAGAACTCGCGTTCCACCTTGCGGAACGCGGCCAGCGTCTCGGGATTGGGATTGATCTCCACGTGTCCGGTGCGTCCGTCCACCACGATCTTGTCGCCCGTTTTGACGACCCGCATCAGCCGTTTCACGCCGGAAACGGCAGGGATGCCCCGCGAGCGGGCGATGATGGCGGCATGACTGGTCTGGCTGCCGCCCTGGGTGACGATTCCCTTAACCTCGATTTCACCGAGTGCCACCGCCTGGCTGGGTAACAATTCGTCGGCGACCACAATCAGCGGACCTTCCAGCACACCCTGGCTGGCCGGTTTCTGCACCTGGGTCATGTGTCCGCTGAGGCGGATCACGACATCCCGCACGTCGTTCAATCGCTCCTTGAGATAGGCGTCGGCGGTTTTGGAAAACAGCTCGGTATATTCACCCAGCAACCGGTGCAGGGCTGCACCGGCTGTTAGCCGTTCGTCGACAATCCAGCCCCGGATTTTGTTGGTAAAGGCCGCATCCCGCAAAATCGACTGGTGGACGGCAAAAATCGCCGCTTCGTCGTGCCCCACCTGGGCCTCCACCTTGCGCTCCAGAGCGCGCAGGTCCGCCGCCGAACGGTCCCGAGCCGTCTCATATCGCGCCAATTCGGCCGTAACTTCGGAGTCCTCCAGCCGCTTGGTATCGGGATTCACGAAGATCTCGTGAATCACGTAAGCGGTGCCGATGGCGACTCCCGGTGAAACTGCAATCCCTTTCCGCATGGTGAAACTGTACCAGTGGACCTGGTCTGTGACAAACCAGCGGCATGGCTGCCAGGCGTTTCCGCGAGCCCGCATTCTTGCCCGCCAAACCCGGGGTTTGCGGCTCTAACAAGTTATTGAGGGAAATCGGCCAAGGTGGTATATTGGGCGGCTTTCATCAGGTGCCCGGGGGGAGTACCGCGCTGAACTTCTGGCCCCGTCATGGGGGAGGCAATTCCAGGATCGATCTCCTGGTGTGGACTGCGAGAGACTGGAATGCGTTTTTCCCAACTTGATCGTATTATTGAGCTGGTTCCTGGCGAGCGGCTGGTGGCTGTCAAAAGTCTGACCCTGGCCGAGGAGTATCTGCAGGACCACTTTCCACGGTTCCCGGTGATGCCGGGCGTGCTGATGATGGAAGCCATGTTTCAGGCCAGCATGTGGCTGGTCTATGCGACGGATGGTTTTACACGATCGTCGGTCGTGCTGAACGAAGCCCGTCAGGTCAAGTTTCATGATTTTGTCGAGCCCGGTTCGCAGCTGCGGGTCACCAGCAACTGGACCAAAACCGACGACAATCTGGTCATGCTGCAGACGCAGGGCGACATTGATGACCATATCGCTGTGCGTGCACGCCTGGTGCTCGATCGCTTCAATCTGGCCGACCGTGGCCTGATGGACGAGAGCGTCGACGAATATCTGATTCAGGAACGGTTGAAGATATTTCGGCGTTTGCAAGATGCCAGAAACCTCTACAATTCACAATTTGCCATATCGAATGACCCCAACCGAAACGGGAATCCCCGCGTGACGACCTGACCCGGTCGGCGGAACCCGTGGTTTCACTGCCAGTGATCTTCGCCAGACCCGGCGATCACTCAAATTTTTGGAGATTGATTTTATGCCTAACAAAGATGAGGTTTTCGAAAAGGTTCGAGAAGCCTTGGTGGACGCGCTCGGCGTTGATGATGAAGAAGTAACCCCCGACGCGACCATGGTTGGAGACCTGGGTGCCGAATCAATCGACTTCCTCGATATCGTTTTCAAGCTGGAAAAGGCTTTCGATATACAGATTCCCCGCGACGAGCTGTTCCCGGATGATATCCTGACCAATGCCGAATACGTGCAAGATGGCAAGGTGACCCCCGAGGGTCTGGCCAAGCTGAAGGAGCGCATGCCCTTTGCCGACCTGACCAAGTTTGAGCAAGACCCGCTGGTACAAAACTTTGGTAACTTGCTGACCGTGCAGGACTTGTGTAACTACGTGGGTACCAAGGTCGGCGTTCAGGGCTAGGGCGACATTCTGCAGGTCGCGGCACCGGGCCGCGACTCCAACCTTTAGCAACAGGTATCCGGCTATGCGGTGGTTTTGGATCGATCGGTTCGAGGAATTTGTGTCCGGCACCTACGCTGTGTCTGTCAAGACGGTCAGCCTGGGCGAGGAGCCGGTCTTCGATTACAGTCCCGGTTTCACCTACTATCCGGCGTCACTGATTGTGGAAGGCCTGGCCCAGACCGGTGGTTTGCTGATCGCCCAGCCCAGTGATTTCAAGAAGCGCGTGGTGCTGGCCAAAATCACCAAAAGCAAATTCCATTTTGAAGCCTATCCCGGCGATGTGCTGAGATTTCGCACCGAAGTGGTCAGCATGCAGGATAATGGCGGTATCGCAACCTGCACCGTGCATGTTGGTGATCGCTTGCTGTGCGAAGCCGATTTGACATTCGCCTACCTGGACGACCGGTTTGAGGGCGTGCAGTTGTTTGAACCCGATACATTCTGTCGCACCCTGCGTTGCCTGCGTTTGTTCGAAGTTGGCGTCGACCAGCAGGGCAATCCCATTTCCATCCCCCAGCATATGCTGGATGCGGAAATCGCCGATGTCGAGCGAAGTCGCTCCCGAAATGTACCTGCCGGCTAGTCAGGTCCCGACCCAGTTTTCGGTGCATCGCGGTGTTGCCGGAAAGGACTCGCCATGAACAATCGTGATTCCCAACGTCGAGTGGTCGTAACCGGAATCGGTGTCATCAATCCGCTTGGTAACGACGTCGAGACCGTGTGGAACCAGTTGAAGGAAGGCAAAAGCGGGGTTGGCTACACAACGATCTTCGATGCCAGCCGCTTTCCTACAAGAATCTCTGCCGAGATCAAGAACTGGGATATCACCGATACCGGCGAGGATCCCGAAGTCTGGAAGTATCGTGGCCGACACACCCGATTCGCGGCCGGTGCTGCCAAGCAGGCAGTGGGCAGCTCGGGCGTGCTGGATGTCATCAAGGACCCGCGTCGCTTTGGCGTCTATATGGGCAGCGGCGAAGGCAATCAGGATTTCGTGAACTTCGCCACCATGATGGCTGCCGGACTGGATGACGAGGGCAATCTCGACATCGTCAAGTTCATGAACAAGGGCCTGGAAGTGCTCAATCCCCTGGTGGAACTGGAGCAGGAACCCAACATGCCCGTCGGACACATGGCGGCCATGTTCAATGCCCAGGGCCCCAATGCCAACTGTCTGACCGCCTGTGCGGCCAGCAGCCAGGCGATTGGCGAAGCCACCGAAATCATCCGACGTGGTGAAGCCGAAGTCATGTTGTCCGGCGGCACGCACAGCATGATTCACCCGTTTGGCGTCACCGGCTTTAACCTGCTCACCGCACTTTCCACCAACAACGACGACCCGACCGGTGCCTCGCGTCCATTTGACCGCCTGCGTGACGGATTCGTGCTGGGAGAAGGCGGTGCCATGGTTGTGCTCGAAGAATATGAATTCGCCAAAAAACGCGGCGCACAAATTTATGGTGAGATCCTCGGTTACGGCTCGACCGCTGACGCCTATCGGATCACCGACATTCATCCGGAAGGTCGGGGAGCGATTGCCTGCATGCGGATGGCGATCGATGATGCCCAACTGAATCCATCTGATATTCACTATGTCAACGCGCACGGAACCAGCACGACGGTCAACGATCGGGTGGAGACACGCAGTTGCAGGGAAGTTTTTGGTGCCGACGCCATGAATGTGCCGGTCTCCAGCACCAAGAGCATGATGGGCCACCTGATTGCCGCCGCCGGTGCCACCGAGATGATCGTCTGCCTGATGGCAATTCGCGACAACGTGTTGCCGCCCACGATCAACTACGAGAACCCGGATCCAGAATGCGATCTGGACTACGTTCCCAACGAAGCTCGCGAGACCACCTGCAATTTCGCGCTCAATAACAGCTTTGGCTTCGGTGGCCAGAACATTACGCTCGTCGTCGGCCAGTGCGCCTGAGCCGGCACGCCGCCAGGACTCGCCAACATGGCGCTATTCAAAAAACGCGACGACGACCTGGTGCGTCTCAGGATCTTTGACAACATCCCCCAGGCCCATGCTCTGCGGCTGCTGCTGGAAGCCAATGGTGTGCAGGCGAGCATATCCGGCGAGGAGACCCATGCAGTCCTCGGAAACCTCGGGCTGACCAGTGCCGGTTTGACCGGTGTCGAGGTGTTGGTCAGGCGGGCCGATCTGGAAGAAGCCAGACTGGTGATGAACGAAGTTCCCGCTGCCTGCAACGCGCTGGTTCCGCCGTGGACATGCGAGTGCGGTGCCCAGGTCGACGAAGGCTTTATGGTCTGCTGGTCCTGCGGACACGAAGTCGAAATTGGGGACGATTGACTGCCCCCGATTTTTCGAGCACCAACAAAATAGCCCAAGGCGATCATGAATTCTGACGAGCATCAGCCGTATAACCAGCGTCGAACGTTCCGCTGGTTCACGATCATCCTGGTGGCGGCTGTGGTGATGGGCACGCCCATTGCATGGGCCGTGCTGTCATTTACGACCGAACCCCGCGCGGCCGGCCGCGAATTTGTCGATGCACTTCGCGAAGGTGACTTCGACAAGGCCTTTACCATGTGTAGCGACGAGTTGCAGCAGCATCTGGGCGACGCCGCGGAACTCGCCCGTCGCACAAAGCAGTCGGCACTGCCCGAATCATGGTGGTGGACGTCCAGCAGACGTCAAGGAAATGAAGCCCGGTTGAGCAGTAGTGCAAAGACGTGGTGGAGTCGTTTCGGGCTGTCCGTCACCCTGGTCAGGCAAGGCGACGAGTGGCGCGTGGTCCGCATGGCATCGGGAATCGGGGGTGTGCGGATGGAACTGGCCCCTCGATGAGAATCGGGCAATTGGTTGAAACCCGCCACGTCAAACTGCTGTATCACCGGTGTATCGCCTGCGAATCGATTTGCGGAACAACAACGATGAAATCTATCGCCATCATTTATCAGATTCTCATCCCGGTCATTTGCCTGACGGCCTTCCCGCTGCAGGCATTGCACGGTCAGGTGCCCCGCATGACCGAAGCGGAACTGGAGCGCGCCCGCGAGATGGCCGAATCCGTCACGATCTACCGTGATACCTGGGGCGTCGCTCACGTATTTGGGCCAACCGATGCCAGCGCGGTTTTCGGTTTTACCTACGCGCGGGCCGAAGACGAGTTTCTGCAAATGCAACGTTACCTGCTATCAGGGATGGCTCGGCTGTCTGAACTGGAGGGTCCCGCGGCGTTTCTTTCTGATCGGGCCATGAAGCTGTTCGAGGTGGAAAAATATGCTCGGGCCGAATTCGAGCAAGCCGACCGCTCCTTTCAGGAAATTCTGGTTGCGTACGCCGATGCATTGAACTTCTACGTTCTAAATCATCCCGACATTGAGTCGGTAGTCATCGAGCGGTTTGAAGCGTGGCAACTGTTGGCGGCTGAGCGCGGCATGAACATTACCTATCTGACGCTCAGTCCCGAATACGCAACTCTGTCCGGTGCCGCTCGTGCCCGGCCCGCGACACCTGCCACATCCGATGAAGAAAAAAAGGAAGAAGCCCCGGTGCGCGATGGATCCAATATGTGGGCCATCGCTCCGCATCGTAGTGCCACCGGCAATGCCATGCTGTTTATCAATCCGCACATTCCGCTGAATCAGGTTTACGAAGGACACCTGCACAGCGAACAGGGCCTGAATGTATCGGGCGGTTTTGCCTACGGCTCATTTCTGTTTCCGTTTGCCGGCCACAACGACCACGTAGCATGGAGCCTGACGGTTAACTTTCCGGACATTATCGATGTCTACGTGGAGAAGTTCGATCACCCGGAGGACAAACTCAAGTACCGATACGATGGTGGTTGGCGAGAGGCCGAAAGCTGGAAGGAGACAATTCGTATTCGCAATGGCGACAAGCTGATTGATCGGGAGATCGAATGCGTCAAGACACACCACGGTCCGGTCTTCATTCGCAGTGGCGACAGCGGCTACGCGATATCGGTAGCCAGGATCCGCGAGGGTGGATTGCCGTTTCAGTTCTACGAAATGTCCCGCGCCACAAACCTGCAGGAGTTCCAGGCAGCCGTGGGCCGTCGCTCCCTGGTATTTCACAACGTGATGTATGCCGATGTCCAGGGAAACATCTGGTACGTGTACAACTCCGCCACCCCGCGACGAGATCCCGATATTGACTGGACCAAACCAGTGAAAGGCCACATTGTGGAAACGGAATGGGAGGACTATCACCCGTTGGATGAGTTGCCGCAGGTGCTCAACCCGGACTGCGGGTGGATGCAAAATTGCAATTCATCCCCGTTCACGACCAGCGCCGACATGGCGAATCCCTCGCGAGAAGACTTTCCCACCTACATCGGTGCCGATGCCGACGACAATCGCGTACGCATTTCCAAACATATCCTGGCCGGCGATCACAAGTTTACATTCGACCAATGGACAGCCGCCGCGTGGGATACGACCGTCCTCGAAGCCGAACCGTGGATCGAGCGAATGACCAGTGCCTGCCGCGAGGACTCGACGGCTGATGCCGAAGCGGTCGCCCAGGCACGGCCGCTGCTGGAGAAATTGCAGGTATGGGATGGCAAGTGTCGTGTCGATTCCGTCGCGGCGACTCTGTTTCATCTGTGGTACGAAAAGGTGCGTGCCCGGCTGGGCAGCATCGATGATGGGGAAATTGTCGATGCACTGGTCGAGGTCAGGGAGGAACTGATCAACGACTTCGATCGCTGGGAGATTCCCTACGGCGAAGTGTTTCGACATCAACGTCCCGATGCCAACGGCGTGTGGCCCGGCGATGACGCTGACAGTTTGCCGATCGCTGCCGGTGACCCGCGAGCCGGCATGGTTGCCTGCTATCTGTCACGCCGCGTCGGAGGATCGAAACGCCGTTACGGTTATCACGGCCACTCCTTTGTCAGTGTCGTTGAGCTGGATGCGGCCGGAGTCCGTGCCCGATCGGTCGTGCCGTATGGGCAAAGTCGTGACCCGGAATCGTCCCATTATCTGGATCAGGCCGGGTTGTATGCAGCAGGAAAGTTCAAGCCCGCCTGGTTCACGCTGGAAGAAATCCAGGCCAATCTCGAACGCGTCTACCACCCCGGTGAATGATCAAACACGGCGAACGAAGAATACGAGCACCAAGCGAGAGCGAGTGGTTCCATGTACCACAAATGTTTGCCTGCGTTTGATGTTGGTGTAGGTCAGCCAACTTTCATCACGAAGCCTAATGTTGTTTCAAAACCAGTTTCCTGCGGTAGCTCGGTCTCTCCGGGTTCTTCGGGGAGTTTAGTGGCAAGTTTTCATTTGCTGGAATACCTCAGCCCCTGACCCTCCCCCCGGGAGGGTCGAAATCCCGATTCCATCGGGATGAGGGGAGGGTTGTT
>CAMYKF010000689.1 GCA_947258905.1 uncultured Pirellulaceae bacterium
CGCGCCGTTGCCGGAGCCCTGGCATCACGAACACTCCGGCGACGTCGACCTGACCTTCGACGAACCGGTGGACGACATCGTGGTGGTTTAATCCGGACCCTGGCGGCCGTGCACAAAAAAAGGCTGCCCCGCAGGGCAGCTTTTTTTGCTTTTCGTAATGTGGTTTCGCGGACGCTAGTTCTGGAACAGTGAGCGAAGACCATAGGTGAAGAATGTGCTGATGGCAAAGTTAAGCACTTCTTCCTCAGGCGAGTAACGCAGGATCAGCGTATCGCCCTTGTGCACCAGAATCCTCGATCGGGGATCGTTGACCGCCTGGTTGAGGTTCAATCGCATGGCGATTTGACGGTTGCCGGGCAGTTTTCGCAGGATAACCAGCTCGGTCGGCGGTACCTGGCTGGATCCGCCAATGCCCTGACCGCGTAATGTAGACGGACCCACTCCGATCGAAGTACCGGCAATCGCCACTGCGCCAAGAATATCCAGATCGTAGTCACGCGGAATCGGCCACTCACCGCCACCCAGCAAACCACCGGTGTAGTAAACCTCGGTTTCACGCGATTCAACATAGACGACGTCGCCGTCTCGCAGGATCACATCTTCCGGGCGGAAATTTGGCACTTCGCCGGGAGCAACACGCAACGGAATCGTCACGGCGGCACCCTGCTCCGGCAGGGCCGGGTTGACCATATTGGCAGGATTGAATTGGCCAGCATACATTTGCTGCATTTGATTGAAGCGTTCCTCGGTTTGCAGATTGTCACCACGCAGGATGGTGACTTCCGCCTTGGCATTAAGACCTGGCAAACCGCCGGTTTGCGACAGGGCATTCAGCACGTCATTTTCATAGGCGGGCAGTTGCAGCACGAATCCGCGACTGCTCAAATCCGAACGGTCAAACACACCGCTGGTACGCTGTTGCACACCCAGGGCAGCTTGATTTCCTCCGGAAAGCTGATTGTCCTGACGGACGACGAACACGCGGAACGTGCGTTTTCTCAGCAAGGTCACGATCACGCGGGCATCGACCAGAATCTCTTCCTCGCGGTACCGACGCTTGACCAGTTCCTCCACCTGAGCGACGGTGAGGCCGCGAATCGGAATCGGATCGATCAGGGGCAGCGATATCGTTCCATCCTCACGAACGGGAATCGGGAAACCAATACCGGGCGATAGATCGCTTTGCGGATCGGGAATCGTTACCGGCGGGGCCTCGTCGGAACTGCCCAGCACGCCGTCAATAAACACGCCCAGAATATCATCCTTGTCCAAAATATAGGCTGGCGGCTTGAGGTTCCGCAACAACGAGACGTCGATTGGACGCTTGTTGGCTTGCGGCGGCGCCAGAAATTCGGGCGGTACCAGTTCGGCGGGAATCGCGTTGATTGGCGAAACGATCGATGTGCATCCACTCAGGCCGAAGCACAGGCAGATTGGCATGAGTAACCACAATCGCCCGATGCATTTTCGCAAATCGAATTTGGCGGCTTGTTTGTCCATGACAACTAAACTCCTTGTCGCAGCTATAAAGCCAGGGCTTTCTCTGACTGCGTTAAATACCTGACCTCAAGTGGATTGTTGTGTACCTATCGTTGCGGCATCGCCGGGACGCCGGCGGGCATGAACCGCAATGGCATCGGCTGATTCGCCGCAGGCGCCGGAGGAGCCGACACCGGGGTTCCGGGAACCAGCGGCGTGGCCGCGGGTGCCATCGTTTCAGACGTGATCGTGCCATCCGCCGTGTATGGCGTGTTGGCATAAGGCACATTGGCCTGGGGCGATAACGCATCGAGACTGCCGTCGCGAACCGGGGCCAGACCAGCGTTTCCGTCAACCTGGATTCCACCATGGTGGTTCTTGATTTGCTCTTCCGCGAGCATGTCCTTAATCAGATCGCGGTGAACCTGCACTCCAAAAAAGGCGCCGGCACCATCTGTCCTGGCCGCTCCCGCACCAGCTTCGTACCCGGCAAACCAGGCGTTCTGCATTTCCGCGCCCTCGTGGGACCGGTACTGGAAGCTCCAGTATTTTTCCGGAGGCAAGGCCGGGCACTGCCCCGAACCGCCATCGCAAATGTTCTCGTAACCGGCGCAGAAACCTTCCTTGAAATGGTCAGCATGAACGCGTTCGCAGTGCCCAAACCGCATATGAAAGGCCCGTTTGGACCATACGCAATCACGCAGACAATTGACCTGCTCTACAATGATTTGATCAACGAATCCACAGGCTCCTCCGATTCCGCCGCGGGTACAGCAACCGGACGATCCAAGAGCCAACAGGGCAAGGGTCGTGGCCATTGAAAAACAAACCACGTGTTGAAACAAACCTTTGCGGGTCGGTGTTTGGTTTCGGGAATTGCGCGGAGACACGATATCTCGTGACTTGGCCATGATCCCCCCCATTTTGATTTACTTATTTGCAAGCTGCGAACGAACCAATGGCAATTCGCATGGTGTGACTTCAGGAAATTAATCGCCATTTGGAGTTGGGGGAATTTAACGAAGATTCCTGTTATGCGTGTTTTCCGCAAAAAAACTTTTGTGCGCTCTTTCAGGGTTGTGCGTTTTTTGCCAGTCCTGCTGGCGGCTGCGAGGTGACAGATGGCTCAAAACTGGCCCCATCGCTTAACTGCAAACGCAGCACCGTTGCGGCGTAACAGCGGAAAGACACTGCAAAAAAAACGGCTGGACATTCCAGCCGTCTATGCAAGCAAGTGATTCGAAATTGCCGCGATGCTAGTTCGAACGGCGATAGCTCATGGCTTCCTTGACCCGCTCGCGGGCCAATTCCAGGGCAGCGTCCCGCGGCAAGACACCATCAATCCTGGCCTTGGTCAAAACTGCACGGGTGTTTTCACGCATTTTTTCGGCGATTTCCGTGAAGGCCTGATTCTTGGTCCCGCCGTGGTATTCGACCGAACCGCAAATCACGCCGCCGGCGTTGGCAACGAAGTCCGGGACGCTGAGAATGCCCCGGTCATGCAGGATTTTTTCGGCGCCTGCCGTGCAGGGGATATTGGCTCCCTGCAAAATCACCTTGCAACTGACTCGATGCGCATTTTCCCCGGTGATGACATCGGGCTGGGCTGCTGGCACAAAGATGTCGCAGTCGATATCGATGAAATCGTCGCGGCCCAGCTTGGTGGCGTCGGCATAGCCAGTAACGCCTTTGCCTTCATGCATGCAACGAACCAGTTCTTCAATATCCAGGCCATCCTCATTGTGCACCGTACCATCGATGTCGGTGGCCACGGTTAGTATGGAACCACGCTCGACCAGATATCGAGCGGCATGCTGGCCGACGTTGCCAAATCCCTGCATGCTGACTCGCGCGCCCTTCAGATCCAGATCGCAAAATTCCTGGGCAATCTCTCCGCACACGGCCAGCCCGTAACCGGTGGCTCCCACCTGGTCCAGCGGAATGCCGCCCAGCACCGATGACAGCCCAACCGAGCGACGGATCTCGTCCCTCACCCAGGCCATGCAGGTTTCATCGGTGCCCATGTCGGGACCGGGGATGTATTGATGCAATCCCTCGATGGCCCGGGCAAACTGGCGAATCAGCACTTCCTTTTGTTCCATCGTGATTTTTCGCGGGTCGGCAATGATGCCCGATTTCCCGCCGCCGTGGGGGATGCCAGCCAGCGCGTTTTTCCAGGTCATGGCGCGGGCCAGCCGGAAGACTTCCTCGGTATTGACGGTGGGAGTCATGCGAATGCCGCCGATGCCGGGACCAATAGCTGCATTGTCGATTACGACGATGCCTTTCAGTTCGCATCGTGGCTCATACACGTAAACCACTTTTTCGGGGCCGTATTCATCCGCGAATTCGTCGAAAACGGTCAGTTCGGGTTGGTATTTTGTTTCGTCCACTACGGCTTGCGACATCGCGCTACTCCAGGCAGTTAACTCATCTTTCATTCAAGAGCGGCCGAACAGGATTCGATAAACCGGTACGTGCCGGCAGGCCGCTGCGGGGACTGGAACCGTCGAGAGGATTTTAACTGGAAACGCCGCGTTTTTGTAGCGGCGGAATGACACGTTGCCGGATTGCCCGAAAACTAGGCTGCCACGCGGCCTTCGGTCAGGCGGATGATCCGGTTGGCAGACTGGGCGATTTCGTCGTCGTGAGTGACCATCACGATCGTCAGGGATTCCTCGTCGCGCAAGGTCATCAGGGCGCGAATCACTTCCTCGCCATTTTGCCGGTCGAGGTTGCCCGTCGGTTCGTCAGCCAGCAATAGTTGTGGCTTGGTGATCAGGGCCCGGGCAATCGCCGCACGTTGCATTTCTCCGCCGGACATCTGGTTGGGCCGATGTTGCAGACGATGCCCCAATCCGACTTTTTCCAGCAGCGATTTGGCCCGTTTTTCGTAGTGGCGTCGATTGCGTAGCCAGGCGAACAGGCCGTTGCCAATCATTCGCGGCACCATCACGTTTTCCAGCGCCGTCAGTTCTGGCAGCAAGTGATAGAACTGGAAGATCAGGCCAATGTCGCGATTCCGCAAGCGGTCGCGTTCCAGCGGTTTCATGGTGTTGACGCAATCCTGACCGATCCAGATTTCCCCTTCGTCGGGCTTGTCCAGTGTGCCGAGCAGGTGCAGCAGCGTGCTTTTGCCCGAACCGCTCTGCCCCACGATGGCGGCAAACTCCCCTTCGCCAATCGCGACGTCGACTCCACGCAGCACGGGCACAACAACGCTGCCCGAATGGTAACTCTTGTGCACGTTGACGGCCGTCAGTGCCGTGGGTTGCGTGACACGCAGGCGATCGCGTGGACAGTCTGTCACTGGCGAAACGGACGCGGCTGTGCCCTCGGTCGCATGGCTAATCGGTTGTGCCTGACTACTCATATCGAAGTGCCTCCACAGGATGAAGACGTGCCGCGCGAATCGCCGGCAACACGCTGGCCATGACCGCAATCAAGATCGCGCCCAGGGCTACCCAGCAAACCATCCACGGACTGACGATGGTGGGAATCTCGTCGAAGAAATAAATCATCGGGTCATAAACCTTGGTGCCCGTGATGTTCTGAATCACGTTGGCAATCCCGTTGATGTTCCAGACGAATATCAGGCCCAGCAAAATGCCCACACCAGTTCCCACGGTCCCCAGGGACAGGCCGTAGCCCAGAAAGATCGACATGACGCCGCGGCCCGGTGCTCCCAGCGATTTGAGAATACCGATGTCCCGGGTCTTTTCCACAACGATCATGAAAAACGTTGCCAGGATGCCGAATCCAGCCACACCAATGATCAAAAACAACAGGATATTGAGGATCGTCAGTTCCAGGTTCACGGCGTTCAGCAACGGTCGTTGCGTATCCTGCCACGTCTGAATGACGTACGGCATATCCGGTGGAAAAAATGCGATCAGCTTGTCCCGCATTTGATCCAGGTCGGCACCAGGTTTCATTTTGATCTGAATGGCCGACACGCTGGCTGTACCCCGCCACGGATCGATCATTCCGCGAATCTTCTGCAGGTGACTCAGCGGCATAAAGGCAAACGAACTGTCGTACTCGTGCATGTTGGAACTGTAAAAGTCCACAATCGTGCAGTTTTCCATGATCGGCGAAGGATTGTCGCCGGCCGTAGGCAACGTCACATGCACATCGTCCCCGGGTCGCAACAGATAAAGCTCCTGGGCCGGACCCCGATCGGACGCGGGAATGCTGCGATGGGAAATCCCTTTGCCGATAATCAGCCCCACATACTGGTCGCGGGAAGCATCAAAGATGTCCTCGGCGGCAATCGGAGCGCGATACTGTTCCGACGGATCAACATATGGCAGGCCGCGGTTGGCGACGCCGGCCGTTTGACGCTCGTCGATCCCTGTGGCAGGCAATACTGGCGTTTCGGTGGGCAGCGGCGGCAAGCCCTGTGCCTGTTGTTGAGTAGCCCGGGGAGCAGGCTGAGAAGGCGAAGCTTCATTCATCGGCGTGGGCAATGTCCGCTGACGATGCTGCTGCAACTGGCGAATTTGCTCCTGATACTGCCGATCGAGTTCAGCGATCTTGCGGCGGTAGGGCCAGCCGCATTCGCCAATTTCCGGATCGTAACCTTCGCTACGCAATTCAAACGAAGGATCCTGCTGGTTCAGGGCGTTGGTCAGATAAGGTTCAAAGTCCGTGACCGTGCCAAAGGTTTCGTCGTCGATACCGATCAGCATCACCGTATGCGTCATGGGACGACCGTTAAAGGTGAACTGCAACATCGCGGGAATACGGACGACTGTCGTTATGGCTTCCAGGTCGTCGCCTGCAAGATTGCGAATCTGCTCCTCACACCATTTGACGTCGTAGATCTCGCCCATCCCCGGTGGAGCGATTTCAATGTCCGACAGAATGCCGTGCAGCCGTTGATGCATCTGGTCCACAAAACCCGCCATCACGGCATTGACCACGATCAGTGTCGCCACACCGAGGGTGACACTGACAATTGAAGCAACAGCGATAAAGCGAGTTCGCAAGTATCGCCAGGCGAGCAGAAATATGTACATGGCAGTCCTTTGCCGAGTTGATTTTCATGCGGGACATCCCTGCCCCGGTGTCTGTCTATTCGTTTCGCAACAGCGGAAACAGGATTACGTCCCGAATCGACTGGGAGTTCGTCAGCAACATGACCAGACGATCAATGCCGACTCCCAGTCCGCCAGCGGGCGGCATTCCATGACGCAGGGCGCGTATGAAATCATGATCCATCCGCGCCATCGAATGCTCTTCCTCAATTCCTTCCAGTTGAGTCTCGAATAACTGCTGTTGCAAATCGGGATCGTTCAGTTCCGTGTAGGCATTGGCGATTTCCATGCCTTGCACGAACAACTCGAATCGCTCCGCAATCTCCGGCTGATCTGCTTTTCGCTTGGTCAGCGGACAAATGCTGGCCGGATAATCGATGACAAAGACCGGACCGGTCAATGCGTCCTCGACCTTTTCCTCAAACAATTCGTTCTTGACGACATCAGGATGTTTGCCAGCAGTTTCCAGGCCCAGCGACCGGGCACAGGCTTGTACTGCGCCTTGATCGGTGGGGTCAACGCCAGTGTGCTCGGCAAACAGATCGTGATAAGTAACGCGGGCCAAGGGCGTGGAAAAATCAATGGTGGCCTCACCCCATGTGACTACCGGGCCACTGCCAATTGCTAGCAATGCATTGGCTATCATGGCTTCGGTGATATCCATCATCGATTCGTAATTGCCAAAGGCCTGATACAGCTCCAGCATCGTGAACTCGGGATTGTGCCGCGGGCTGATGCCTTCATTGCGGTAGACCCGACCCAGTTCATAAACGCGCTCCATACCGCCGACCATCAAACGCTTCAGGTGCAATTCCAGGGCGATCCGCATAAACAGGTCCATGCCCAGTGCGTTATGGTGTGTGTTGAAGGGCTTGGCCGCTGCCCCTCCGGCAACCGTATGCAACGTAGGTCCTTCGATTTCGCAGAAGCCGTGTTCGTCGAGTGTCTGCCGAATTGACTGCACGATTCTGGTGCGATCCAGAAAACGATCGCGCGAGCCTTCGTTGTAAGCCAGATCGACGTACCGCATGCGTTGCCGCAGCTCCGGATCGGTCATGCCAATGTGCTTGGCGGGCGGTGGTTCCAGCGTCTTGGTCAGGAAATGGATTTTGGTGGCAAAGATCGACAATTCGCCGGTGTTGGTGCGACGCAGCTGACCGTCGACGCCGATCAGGTCACCCAGGTCGAGGCATTTAACGATCTCCCAGTTCTCTTCGCCGACCTGACCCTGGCCAATGAACAGCTGGATACGGCCGGTCCAGTCTTCGATATCGATAAAGTGCAATTTGCCCTTGTCGCGATGCAGGATGATACGGCCCGCGGCGCGGACATCCGGCCCAGTCAGTTCACCCTTGCCCTGCTCTGCTTTCCAAGCGCGAAAATCAAAGTCTTCGTCGTCGATTTCCAGCGGCAGGTCGATTTCCTTTCCCGATTCCAGTCGGTAATTGACCTCGCCGGCCCGTTGACGGATCACGCCGATCAGCGAGCGGTCGTCGAACCGCTGGCCCCACGGATCGACCCGCAGCTCAATCAGCCGATCCAGCTTGGCCCGTCGCGCCGCGTGCAGTTCGTCGTGATGCTCGTGTTCGTGAGATTCGTTATCGTTCATGGGCAGGTTTCGGTAGAATCAGTACAAGGCAATGACAATATACGGAATTCAACGGTTCGCGTTAGTGGTAGTTGGTGGTTCAAAGGTAGTTCGCTTTCTTCATTCATCACCCCGGTGCATTCGCATTCGCTGGCGGGATTGCTTTTTGTCGCTTTGATCCCGGGCACGGCCTCTTGCTCGACGGAGCCGTCCGCAGACTGGTCGCTGGAAATCATCGAATTACTCGTGCAAGTCGAGATCACATGACATGAAAGTATGGAAGGCCTGAGCAGGCGATTTAACAATTGGCTTTTAACCGAGATTAAAGCTTGTGTTGCTCAAGACCGCACAACCGGTCCGGGCATTGAATCTTTCCAGCAGCTTGCGGTAGAAGCTGTGGCAGTGCCGGTCGCCCGTCTGCACACGCGCAGAATAGTCAACGTGTGTTACGGCCGGTATGCCAGGCCCAGGCAACCATTGAAGTAGCTCATATCCAACGCAATGAGCCATCTCGCTTCAGGTCCAGCAGACCGCATCGCGTTTGCATCACCATGTCGCTATCGGGAATCGTCAATCGACCAAAGATTCGACTGTTGTGCGTCCGCAATCGACTCAATAATTTCGTCGATAACCAGGTAGATGCCGCGATCATTCACATGGGCGGAATCAATCCATACTTGTTCGGCAACGTCCTTGAACAGTTGTGTCAAGTCTATTGCGATCATTCCCTGAGTTTGCAGTTGTCCGACGGCTGCACGGAGCATCGGATATCCATTGACAATATAATCTTGTATCCGATAGGAACTCGTAACCAATTCGGATTCCAGTTTGGTAAGGGTTTTGGAATCAGGCACGTACGGATTCGGCTGCAGCAAATGAATCGGCAAAGAGCCTTCGGCTTTGGCAACCTGATCGACAAATTCGTGATGTACCCGCCACTGTTTGGCCGCGAACTGCAAGACCTCGGGTCGGGCCATGTCAAAAAACTTCTCATCTGCGGACTGGAGACTGGTGACCGATAACGTGGCCTCGCCAATCTGCCTTCGCAACACGTTGGCCCGCCACTGCCACCAATAATGCACGATGGCGGAATGTCGAATCACGGGCCACAAAGATACATTGGTGATCAGCTTCAGCTTGCGTTCCGCGATGACAATTTGCGATGTCAGCTCAAACGATTCCGCCGACAGCTCTTGTCTCGAAAGCTTGTACCGAAAATGGTCCGCCTTCGCGTATTCGGGCGGC